>JAAYUY010000123.1 GCA_012517435.1 Sphingobacteriales bacterium
CAAAAATGCCTACAAATTATTTTCTTCGTGTCTTGGTGTCTTTGTGGTTAATAATTTTTTCACCACGGAGGCACGGAGAGCACGGAGAACACAGAGTTTTTTTTACCATGCAGGCACAGAGATTTTTTTTACCACATTAAAACTGAATATATTCCGATTGTTATAACACATGAAATAAAGGCATGGAAAGCCTTGGTTTTTCTTATAAGTAAATGGAATTGAATATTTTCGTTTATCCCAGCGCCACATCCAGCAACATCATGGTAGCAAAGCCTAATAGTGCTCCTATGGAGGATAAATCGGATTCGTTGCCGCTTTGTGATTCAGGGATCAGCTCTTCGACTACCACAAAAATCATGGCTCCGGCAGCAAATGAGAGAGCATAAGGAAGCAATGGGGTGATATGCAGAACCAGATAGGCACCAATAACACCTGCAACAGGTTCGACAATTCCAGATAACTGTCCGTAATTAAAGGCTTTCAGCCTTGAAAAACCTTCTCTTCTGAGTGGAATGGAAACAGCAGCACCTTCCGGAAAATTCTGGAGGGCAATGCCAATAGCGAGTGCAATAGCTCCGGTTAAAACGCCAGCATCAGGATTGTGTGACAATGCACCGAAAGCAACCCCAACTGCCAGACCTTCGGGAATGTTGTGCAAGGTGATGGCCAGCACCAGCAGCACACTTCTCTGCCAGGAAGTTTTGATGCCTTCCGCTTTATCGACCGCCAGACCAATATGAATATGAGGTAAAAGTTTATCAACCAATAACAGAAAAGCACCACCAGCCAGAAAGCCTATGATGGCAGGTATCCATGCAATTTTGCCCTGTTGTTCGGCCATTTCAATAGCAGGCTTTAGCAAAGACCAGAAACTGGCAGCTATCATTACTCCGGCAGCGAAACCCAACATTGAGTTCAGAATTTTCTTATTGATGGATTTGAAGAAAAAGACCATCCCTGATCCTAAAGCTGTAACTGCCCATGTAAATAAAGTGGCTATTAAAGCAAGCAAGACAGGATTAATCCCTAACAAATCATTCATTTTCATAGAATTAAAGCCTTTTTCTGATTCCGGATATATTTGCAAAATTTAAACCGCAAATATTAGCGGCTTGCCTGATCTTTTGATGATGAATATCATCTTACCTCTTCAAACCAAAACCCTCTTATCTCAATAAAATACTGATAATCAATCGTTATTATTTGGTTTCTTCTATTAATTCATTGAGAACATTTTCACTGATTGAAAACTTATCAGCTATTTTTTTCAGCAAAAGCATTTCTGAGGGGTTGATGTTGCCATCTATTTTCATCATTTTAACAAGGTCTTTCAGTTGGTTTTTCTTTTCTTCTTCACTTTCAGGCGGATGAAATTCAAAATCAATTTGCTGATTTAAAATGGTGATGATTTCACTTTCATCGATATCGTAACGTTCGGCTATTCTGTAAAGCAAATCAAGCTCTTTTTTATCAAGTTTACCATCTTCATAAATAAGTGCTACCAGATTAGAAAGATGACTCAGATGTTCCTTCATGATGTTAAATTTTATTTTTTGCTTTAATTAAAAAAGGTTAAAAGTTAGTTTCAAGAAAATACATATTCATCAGTCCTTTGCCTTTCACTTCCAGCGGTGGCCTTTCGGTAAAGTTGTATTTATCTTTTAACAGATGATAGGTATTTTCTGAAACATTGATTCTCATTACTTCAGAATTGGATTCCATACGTGAAGCCGTATTGACGGTGTCTCCGAAAACATCGTACAGGTATTTTCTGACACCTACAATCCCTCCTACTGCCCTGCCAGAGTTTATTCCGATACGTATATTCCATTTGTGCTGGTGCGTGGCATTTCTCTCATTTAGGTATTTGATCACATCCACTGCAGCGTTGACAATATTTTCCGCATGTTTTTCATTCCTGACAGGCATGCCGCAGACAGCCATGTAAGCATCTCCTATCGTTTTGATACGTTCACATTCATGACGCACGAAAATATCATCAAAAGCAGTAAACATATCATTCAATTCGCTGATGAGTTCATCCGGATCCATGGTGGCTGAAGCTTTTGTAAAACCAACAATATCAGAGAAAAAGACACTGACATTTTCGAATCCTTCGGGCTGGGTACTTCCTTTTTCTTTAAGGTCGTTTACCACTTTAACCGGTAAAATATTAAGCAGCAATTCTTCGACTTTAGCCTTTTCACGAGCAATGATGGCATTGTCACGTTTCTTTCGCTGCAAACTTTGCAGAATGACAATGACAAGTATTAATACCAAAACGAGTCCGACAACAAAAAACACAATAACAGTCCGCTGGCGGGCGAGCTTTGTGGCCTGAATTTCCTTGTCTTTGTTCAGCAGCTCAATCATCTGCTTGTTCTTTTCTGTTTCGTATTTGGTCTGCAGTTCGCTGATTTGCCGGAAGAGGTTTTCATTCAGCAGAGAATCATTCACCTGTGAATAAAGTTCATGATAATCAAGTGCTTTCACATAATCTCCTGTGGTTTTTGCCAATTGATATAAAGACAGATAAGTGTTTTTTCTGATTTCGAGAGAACCCACCTGATAAGAAATGGATAGGCTTTGGTTGTAGTAGTCATAGGCGCTGGGGTATTGCTTAATGTCTTTGTAAATATTACCGATTGCCAGAAGATTGGAAGCCATTTCCTTTTTATTGTCCAGCATCTGATTGATTTCATAGGCATTTTTGTAATATTCAAGTGCTTTGGCATTTTCATTCAAACGTTGATAGGCTAATCCAATATTTTGGAGACAGACGGCTATTCCTGCTTTGTCATTAATTTCTCTTTTGATTTTCAGGGCTTTTTCGAAATATTCAATCGATTTTTTACTCTCATTTTTAAGCGAATAAACTATTCCGATATTTGTATAAGCATCGCTTACACCTCTTTTGTTCCCTGTTTCTTCTGTGATTTTCAATGATTTCTGATAGTATTCAAGTGCTTTTTCCAGATTGTTCATTTTCTGAAAAATGATACCATATAGGTTGTAGCAGTTTGAGATATATTCCACCTGATTTATAGCTTCAAAGGTATTCAGGGCATTTTGCAGGTTGTCCATGGCCAGATCGTATTTATCCAGATTCAGATAGCTGTTGCTGATGTTGTAGTATAAAATAGCAACTCCCCTTTTATCTTCTAATTTTTCTTTGATTTTCAACGATTTCTGATAATATTCGATGGCTTTGTCAAACTGGCTTTTGTTTGAATAGATCTGTCCGATACCATTAAGTGTTTTGGCGATTCCTATCTGGTCATCCAATTCTTCTCTGATTGTCAATGCTTTCTGATAATATTCCAATGCCTGATCATAGTTCCCGGATTGGTCATTTAAAATACCCATCAGGTGGTAGGCTTCGCCAAGATTGGATTTGTCTTTCAGTGTTTTTGCAATGCTGATAGCCTGCAGAGCATAATTTTTTGATTTTGAAATTTCATCAAAAGAAGAATAAACAATGGCCAGATTTATATACGCCCTTGCTTTTTCGGTGTTGTTTTTTTGCTTGTCTGCTGATTTTAGCGCCATTTCGGCATATTTGATACAATCTTCTGTGAGTCCTGCATAAAAACATTCCCTTGCCAGATCATTGAGACATTTTGCCTCATGTGCTTTACCAGCCTTATTCAAAGCACTTTTTAAGCTATCGATGGTGCTCTGGCTGGATACATTCAGGTAAAGTAACAAAAAAACCTGAATTATAAAAGCAGTTTTCAATTTCATGGTTTTTCCTTATTTGGCGTATGCGGTCAGTTAATTTTCATGGCAAAGCTACAAATATTATCAAAATAAAAAAAGCTGTCAACCATCGCTGACAGCTTTTCTTTAAATCAGGTATTGTTATTTATTTCGTAAATATCTGACGGACAAGGGTTTTTTCTCCCGAGACAGCCCTCAGGATGTAGAATGAAGAACTGTAGGCGGAAAGATCAACCGTATATTCTCCGGTGAAACTGGTATTCAGAAGTTGCTTCCCGTTCAGATCATACAGTTGTATGCTGATGATTTCGCCTGAAAGATCAGTCAGATAGAGTGTTTTGCCTGAAATAAAGTAATTCATCTTCAGGTCATTATTTTCAGCAACCGAAATGTTTGTGGTAGTAAAACTTAGCTCTGCTCCATAGACGGTTCCTTTTGCATTGGTGGCATAAGCCCTTACATAATAGGTTGTTTTCGGGCTTAATCCGGTTATCTGGCTGACAAAAACACCTGAACCGCTCCCATCACTTGTTTTTGTGGATAAAGTAAAATCCGGATTAGGTGATGTGCTCCAAACCACTCCCCTTTGGGTGACAGAAGCTCCTCCTTCATAGGTAACATCTCCGCCACAGGTGGCTTCATAGTCTCCGATATTTGTTACGGGGGAAGTTGTAACTGCCGGATAATCAATGTCTGTAGTGAAGAAAGTATCGTTTCCGTAGGTTGTTCCCAGACTGTTTTCGGCCTTAACCCTATAATGATAGGTGGTATTTGGCTGAAGTCCTGTCAGGCTGTAAATGACATTTGAGGTAGTCATTCCGTTGAGGGAGTCCGGAACGGAGTTTACGCTGTTTCCGTAAGCGGTTGTGGTTCCCCATTCAAAGGTAATTTTAGTCGGAAGGTTATTGGGGTTCACTTCGGCATTCAGCTGGGCGGAATTAACGTCAATATTGGAGGCAGCAAGTGTTTTTGCATAGGGAACATCCTTGAAATCGGTTGTGAAAGACTGATCTGCCCCATAAACAGTACCTGCCTGATTGCTGGCAACGACTCTGAAATGATAGGTCGTATTCATGTCGAGTCCGGTGATTGTAATGTTAATATTTTCCCAATTCATTCCGAAAACTGAATCAGGAGCAGGTGTTATGGTATTGCCGTAAGTAATGGTTTTCCCATATTCAAAAACAACGCTTGTCGGAGAATTATTGGCTTTAACCAAAGCATGCAGTTCGGCAGATGTAGTCTGAACGTTATCAGCACTTTGGGTGACCGCTTCCGGTAGAATAGACGGTGTGTTAAAGACAGAATCAGCACCATAGCTAATGCCAGCCTGATTTTCGGCAACCACACGGTAATGAATCGTTGAGTTCGGCAGTAATCCTTTAATTTGGTATGAAACAGCCGTTTGATTCATTCCAAAGACTGAGTCGGGCTGAGCATCAACGGTAGTTCCGTAAGCACTGGTAGCTCCATATTCAAATTTGACCTTAGTCCCTGAATTATAAGCAGTTACTAAAGCATTAATGGTGGCTTCACTGTCGCTGATACCGGTAGCTGATTGTGTAAGGGCTTCAGGTGGCAATGCAGTTGTAGTAAACTGAACATCATTACCATAAACAGTACCTAACTGGTTGTTCCCGACAAGGCGGTAGTGATAGGTAGTATTAGGTTGAAGGTTGGGCAGGTTTTCTGAAACAATAATATCATTCAGCCCATTTACCGGACTTTGCGGAACAGATAAGGTGCCACCGTAATTTGTGGTTAGTCCATATTCAAAATAAACTGTTGTAGAAACGTTATTGGGATTAACCTTTCCTCTTAAATCGGCTGAATATGCCTGAATATTTGTTGCACTCATCGTACTGACAACAGGTAATAAGGAGCTTGTAACGAAATGTGTATCAAGGCCATAGCTTATTCCAGCCTGATTGACGGCCACTACTCTGTAGTGATAGGTGGTGTTAGGTAATAAATTGCTCAGGTTGAAACTGACTGCCTGTGGATTGGTTCCATTCAGCGGACTTTGTGTTGCGGTATCAATATTTCCGTATGCCTGGGTTTGCCCGTATTCGAAATAGACAACTGTCTGACTGTTTTCAGCATTTACAGTGCCGTTCAGAGTGGCCTGATAAGCTGAAATATTGGAAGCAGCATCGGTTTGTGCACTTGGTTTTACGGCCAGTGTAGTAAAGGAAGAATCAGCTCCTTTTACTGTACCTGCCTGATTTGTGGCTGATATTCTGTAATAATACTTTTGATTGGGCATCAGGCCTGAAAGCTTGGCTGAAACATTGGTCAGTGTATCGCTGTAAGCATATTTAGGATTTGCATCCATTTTCGATCCATAGGAAGTAGATGTGCCATACTCAAACTCAATGGTTGCAGTGGAATTATTCGGGTTGACACTGCCGAAAACTTTTGCTGAACTTCCTGAAATGCTGTCCACTTTACCGGTATAAACATCAGATAATTTTGCTAGAGTAAAGAAAGAGCTGTCGGCACCTGTGGAGGTTCCGCATGCTGATTGAGCCGAAATGGTATAATAGTATTTTCCGTTAGGTGATAATCCTGTCAGGTTGGCATAGACAATGGAATCCTGTACCCCTGCCAGAGACGATGGAGTGGCATTGACAGAAGTGGTGTAGGCTATTGAAGGTCCATAATAGAACTTAATGGTCGTATTTTCATTATTTGGATTCACCATACCGGTTATTTTTGCTGCATTGGAAGTAATTTGAGAAGCGGTAAGGGTTGAAGTCATTGGTTTTGGACAAAACTCGATGGCACCGATATCCGGAGTTGTACTCCTTGTATTCCCAAAGAAATCGGTTGTAATGCTTAAATCTTTGGCAGTATTGTTAAGAAAACCGTTTTGTGGTTCAAAGTTATTCTGTGCTTTGAATAAAGGATTTACATTGTAAGAAGCAGTATCTTGTCCGGTAGCGGTTTTCCAGTCAGAAAATGTGCTCATGGCAGATCCGTAATAACCAAAAACTGCATTGCTGCCATCTGCCCAGTAGTCATTGTTATTGATGGTCTGAACATTTGCCGAACTGTAAATATAGGCACTGTAAGCTTTTGTTCCGCTTCCGCCTGTCATGCTGTTGTAGAAAATGTTGTTCCTCAGATCGAGTCCTGTTACTGATGAAGTTGTGGTGATAAATGCTGCACATTGATCGGCAGTGGAAGTATTGGCAATTGCTCCCCGCATGATCACAGTATTAAAATATACCTTGACATTGGTTCCTCCGGCCAGTCTGATACCGTAAGGATTATAAGTAGTACTTGTGCCGTCTCCGTCTGTAATTAAGTCATGAATCAGGTTGTTCTGGATGGTCATATTATTATTGGAAGTAGTGGAAGAAATAACAATACCATAGGCTCCCCAACCACCAGTACTTAATGAATTCAGGTTGTACACATGATTGTTTTCTACTTTTGCTCCGCTGCAACCGGCACCAATGTCTATTCCTGCTATGTTGATACTGTTGGTGGTCAGAAAATTATAAATGGTATTCCCTGAAATGTAAGGAGAATTGCAATAACTGATGTAAATGCCCTTGTATAAGACACTTATAGAAGTAGAATCATTTCCGATAGTATTATTGGTTATCACCAGGCTATCGAATGGATTGGCAGAGTTTCCATATCCGTCAATTCCATAATATGCATTGTAAATGTGATTGTTATGAATGGTCAGGTTATGATGTCCGTAACCTGAAGATCCTAAATTACCTCCGAAATAAATGCCATAGGAAATGGCCGTTTGAAATCCATTTTCAATATTACAGTTTTTAATGGTAATATAGGTTGCTCCGTTTGTTGTGCTAAGTGAATTTAACCCAACTACTGTATTTGAACCACTGGTTTTGGTGCTTTTCAAAGTCAGGTTTCTTGAAGTTGAATTATTATTGCTCCCATCTATGGTAATGTAATCGGCTCCGTTGAATAAAAACACGGCTGTATCGGCTTTGATAACGACATTTTTACCAGAGGCAGGTTTTAAAGTAACTCGTCTTGCATAGCTCAATCCGGCATATTCTTCAAATTTGATGGGAAATGTCTCGTTTGTATAAAGGGTATCGGTCAGCAGGAAGGTGACCGGACATGTTATTTCATTGATTTTTAAGGCATTTACTGCATTGGTTATGGTAGTGTAGGTGTTTCCTGTTCCGACATTGTATGTCCCGCACATTGAACCAAGAATAAGGTACTGGTCGGGTGATGCCGGTGGTACCGAAGCTGCCGGAGGATTGGCGGAAAATCCGCTTGCTCCTGCCGGTTTGCTGCCAACATTGGGAGTGGATGCATTGTCCTGAGCCACGATATAGTATTTTACAGTATCTCCGCTTGAAACAGTCGGACTGAGTGTGAAAGAAAAACTATCATTTCCGTTATAGGAAGCAGTTGCTGTTGTCCAGCTGCCACTGTTGACCCTGTAGTATAATCTGGGTAAACCTGAACCGGAGGTGGGTACGCCTGAAGCATCAGTAATTTTTGTTTTTAATACTCGTGAAGAAGTTGAAGAAGTATTGGACAGTGGACTATAGCTGATATTTGGAGCGGATAAATCTGCACCGGTAAAACTACCTTCATCAGCCCCTATGTCAGGAGTATTTGTATTTCTGCTGTTCCCATCAATATCGTCAGTGATGGCAACAGGAGAACTTACCGGAGCAGCTCCGCTTTCAATCTGAGTGGCTACATTGGTTTTAATGTGCAGATCATAAGGTTTAGAGCTGACATTAACGAATGGAGGATTTTCTGAAATAGAATTGCTTTCAGCCGGATTGAAACGATTTTTAAACTGGGCAAGCGTTGAGTCCTTGTTTGTTCCGTCATAGAAGATAACATTATTGCCTGACGGAGTTCCGGCATACAATAAGTTATTGTTTGAGGATGAGGAATGAGTGGTTTGTGTGGTGGTACTTCTTTTATAAGCTGCATTTACTCCTGATGAACCTGTCATTGAAAGATTCACAAGAATGTTGTTTCTTACATCTATATTAACAGAAGTGCTTGTGTACAGAGCATTTGAGCCAAAAGTAGAAGATGTTCCCATAGCTTTCAGATAAACGGTATTGAAATATACTCCGGCATTAGTTCCACCGTTGAAATAAATCCCGTTTACTGAATTGGCACCAGAAGAGGAAGGAGCTTCCAGATCCGATACAAAATTGTTGTAAATCCATCCATTGGTCCCACTCGACATGTAAATACCATAAACAGTTGCATTAGCATTCATTGATGTCAGGTTATAGATTTTGTTTTTGTACAGATAGATGGAATCACCGGATGCGGTAGATATACCGTAAATTGTTGTCCCTAATGTAGTTAACCCGTAAACTGTATTGGAAAAAATTTCTTTGTTTGTACTTGAAACAGGGTATGAATAAATGCCATAGATATTCCCTGTCGAGGTATTGCTGATATTGTAAACTGTATTACCATATATGTATTCATAGCCATTGGTGGCGGTATTGTACTGGTCAATTCCGTAAGTAGTCCCGGTACCGGTTTTTGTTACGTTTCTGACAATATTGCTGTCAAGGTATAATTTTAGATAGGTCGCACTGGTGTAAATACAATACAAAGATCCGGAACCCGGTATATTTACAGAATCAATAAGATTTTTTTCGATAAATACTTTATCAGCAGAAGCACTGTTATAAATGCCATAAAAACTTCCTGTATAAGTTGAAATGGCTGTAATATTTTTAACCGTATTATTGTAAATCTTTACCGTATTGTTTGCAGCGGTCGATCCCATAGCATTATTTATTCCATAAGTGCTTGAAGAAGAGGAGCTTATATAGAGTGAAACAGTGTTTTTGTAAATTTCTACATTTGAACTGGTACCTGTTGATAAAAATATGCCATAAAGTGTTGTAGTCGTTCCAATTGTGCCATTGCTGATGTTATTGTTGGCTATCTTCAGATTGTTCTGATAAATGGCGTAAATTCCGTAAGCTGTACTGGAGCCTCCTCCGTAATTTAATAAAACATTGCCGCCATCAACTCCGATTTCATTGTTCTGGTCGTAAAGTGAATAGGGTGATGAAGCTGAATAGCCTTTTATTGAAATAGAAACATAGGCACCGGTAATTTTGTTGTTATAGATTTTCAGGTAGCTGTTTGTACCCGAGGAAGTAGTAACTGTCAGCGAGGATGTAGAGGTTGATGTATGATTCCCAGAGTAAATACCAATTGTGTTTACATTTGAGTTTTTCAGTGAAACGTTGCAGTTTTTAATGGTAACGTATTGAGAACCATCTGTTCCTGAATATTTTAGTATGGCATATCCCCATTCCATCAACGTGGTATTGTTGGTTGATGTTGAAGTATCGGCCACATCAATCCCGTCAAAAGTGATGTAATCGGTACCTTCGATTTTAATAATACCGTCTGTAGTAGTTGAGCTTCCGGGCGTTGCATAAATGATTGGATTACTCCCACTCCCTACTTTTTTGAATACAATAGGACTGGAAGAAGATGAGGTCGCTGTACTGATGGTTAAATTTGAGGCGGTTTCAACAAAATTGGCATCAATTTCAAAAGTTACCCCTCCGCTGCCAACTCCATTGCTGTTGAGGTCGGAAATGGCCGAAGCTATTGAGGAATAGTTACCTCCTGAGGTTTTAATTGTTTTTGTTCCTGTAAGCTGTGCACTGACTCCAGTGGCAAAAAGGCTTAAAATGGCTAATAAATATAACGGTTTCATGAATTTAGATTTAAAATTTTGTGGCAAAAATAATTAGGAAAGAGAGAGGGAAAAATTATTTTTTTTCGAGGTTTAACTCAACGGTTTTGCGGTGCCCCGGCTCTACAGTAACGGCAATATAACCATATAGATAAACTTCATTATTGTTGATGTATTTGAAAGCATCGCAGTAATAAGATCCGGGAGGAAGAGCTCCAAAATCGGCAAGTCCGTCAATATTGGCATGAACCTGTTTGACATAATTCCCTAAATCGAGGTTTTTCTTACTGGTTGATATGGAAGCAACGGCATTATCAACAGCTTCACCATTGTAATAAATCTGAATTGAAAGTCTTCCGTTTTCATTGGGATCAGTCCGTTCACATGAAAATATGCCGGCTGTCAACAGGAAAATAAAGCTGAGTAATCCGATTTGTTTCATTAATTTCATTACTTTTTGCATTGCAAAGGTATATTTCACTGTAATTGTAATTATAGTTTGGTTATTAAATAATTGTGAATAACTTTTCTGCCTCTAATAACTTAAAAGCAAAAATTTTATTTCAAAGACGAAAAGATTTTTTCAGAGGTTTAAATAGCGGGAAATTAAATATAGCAATTGTTCGCGTTTGATTGGTTTTGCAATATAATCGCTGCAGCCAGCTTCCAGCGCCATCATCCTGTCATCATCTCTTGCATAAGCAGTTATGGCAATAATGGGCAACTTTTTATACATTTCCTTGATTCGTTGGGTGGCTATTAATCCGTTTAATTCGGGTAGTTTTATATCCATCAAAACAAGGTCGATATTTCTTGATCTGCAGGCATCCACGGCCTGTTTCCCGTCTTTTGCCCAGATGATCTGTGCATTGGTCTTGCTGAGTACCGTTCGCACCAGATTGAAGTTTGAATCGATGTCTTCAACAACCAGTATGGTTTTACCTTCCAGATTGAGATTCCCTATTTTCTGATATTCAATGGTTTGTAAAATATTCTTTGCATCTACCGGAAAATACGGCAAGGTGAAATAGAAAGTGGAACCCTTTCCATACGTACTGCTTACCCAAATATCTCCTCCAAGCAATTTGACTAATCTTTGTGAAATAGTGAGTCCAAGACCTGATCCGCCAAACTTCTTCCAGATTTTTTCATCGGCTTGCTTGAAGCGGTCAAAAATTACGGTTTGCTTATCTTCAGGAATGCCGATTCCGGTGTCTTTTACGTAAAACTCAATGAAAAGCTCCTCTCCTGTCAGCAACTGGTTGGATTTAATCTTGTATCCTATTTCGATGCTTCCGGTGGTTGTAAACTTTTGAGCATTGCTGACAAGATTGGTCAGTATTTGCTTGAAACGGTAAGGATCAGTCAGAATAGCAAAGTTTTCGGATATTTTTGGCACCGAGATGATGACCTCGACATTTTCTTTACCTTGTTTTTTCAGGTTGTCGCGTGCTTCGAGTGCGGTTTCATTTATAATTGAATTAACATGACATTCTGTGTTTTCTATTCTGAGTTCTCCGGTTTCAATTTTGGCAATGTCGATAATGTCATCGATTAAATGCAGTAAAATCTCTCCGTTATTATTAATCAGCTTGATAAATTCTTCTTTTTCCTTTTCAGTGAAATCGGGGTCATTAAGCAGATCGGCAAAGCCGATGATGGCATTCATGGGTGTTCGTATTTCATGCGACATGGCAGCGATAAATGCAGTTTTTTGCTTGTCTGCTAATTCTGCCATAATCTTTGCTTCCGAAAGCTCTGCCAATAGCTTCTTTCTGGAAAAATATTCATCTGATTGTTTCAGACAGTCATAACAAAGGCTTGAAATCTGCTGGCAAAGCGACCATAAATCATTGGTTGCCTTCTCGATATATTGTTTGTTCGGAAGTGGTTCATTTTCAATCAGATTCTTAATCTCTGACCGGGAAAAATTCAGACGCTGAAAAAAATTACTCTGACTTAATTTTTCAAAACCTTCGATATTGACGAAACCACATACCCAATTGGCTATTTCTTTGCCATTTGCCAGAATCGGGATTTTTTTAACTGTGATGTTACAGCTTTCGCATTTCTGGACTTCAAAAACACTTTTTGAAAAATGAGAGGTTAATGCCAGATCAACAAAAAAACATTTGTCATCAATAACTTTTCCCCTTGAAAGAATTTTGCAGGCACTGCTGAAATTACTCATTTTTGTCAGGGGAGCACCATTTTCATCCACTATCAGGCTGGCTATCTTGTAGGTATAACTGAATTCATCCTGCAAACGTTGAAGGGCATCTTTGCTGATGATTTCCTGTAACATCAACTGATGACTATCTCCTTCTTTGAAGTAATTGGCCTCCAGCTTTTGAGAAAAAATATTTTTACTCTCCTGAAATAAGCTTGTCTTGGTCTTTTCAAGCATCTGAAAAAGGCGTTCTTCCCTTTCCTTATTCTCTTTTTCCTTTTTATGTTTTTCAGAATAATCGATGAAAGATATGATGAAGCCTCTCAGAGAGCCTTCTCTTTCTTTTTGAGCAGTGATGCTGAATAAAATATCAGCCGGACCTTGTATGGTTTCAATCGAAGTATTGTTGACAAAATAACTGGCATTTCCTTCTGCAATGATAAATTTGATCAGGCTCTCTGTTGAATTGAAAAAAATATTACAGTTGAGCTTGAATATCTCATTGATATGTCTGCCTACTGCCTCTTCTTTTGATATACCAATTTTCTTACAGGCAGAATGATTGATAAACAGTGTCTTTCCTGTCAGATCTGTTTCAATAATTCCTTCGGGTAATTGTTCCAGAAACTTTAGGTATCTGTCTTCATTTTCAGTTTTTATCTGTTTTTCTTCAACCACTATTTCAGGATGAAAAATAATCAGTTTTTTTTGCGGATGCTCAACAGAATAAATGGAAATCAGGTAATTTTTTCCCGTAGTGGTAAGTGAAACTTTCTCTTGTCGATATTCTTTTGACTGACTTTCAATAATTTGAATGATGTCAGGCTCTGTCTGATTTTCAAAAAACTCTCTGATATGGTGGCCAAAAAGCTCTGCCTTGTTTTTATTGAAATAATTCAAAGCCGATTGATTGGCATTTTCAATAATATTATTTTTGTCGAGTTGAAAGACGATTTCTTCAAATTTCTCAAAAACTACCGACCAGATATTCTCAAAGTTTTCTGATGCCGGAGAATAAAGCTCAATTATTTTACTTTCAAGTATTTTAATTCTGCTTTCCAGATCCTCGTATGTCGGTGAATTTGCCACTTCAGAACAGATATTCTTTTATTCTTCGTTTAATTCCTTTCAGGACTGATTTGTTCCACAAAATTATGTAACTCTATTTCACATTGCAAATTTAAGGAATAGTCTTTTTGAAAATTGTAATGTGGATAACTTTGTACCTATTAATTAATTAATTGGCAGCAGTATCGGTTGTTGTTAAGCTGAAGCAAAAATAAATTCTTAAAAGCCTTTAAATTGTCTGTATTTTGCAACTAAAATAAACGCAACGATTTACATCAAAAATAAAAGCAATGAAAAAAATTTTTCTGGCCTTTCTGTTAAGTTTGTTTATCATAGTTCTGAAAGCCCAAAATACCGAGATCAAAATCAAATTCAGAACTTTTAAAAATCAGGATATTTATCTTGGATTTCATTATGGTAATAATAAATACATCAGAGATACCACTCATGTTGACAACAAAGGAATAGCTGTTTTCACAGATAAAAACAAGGATCTGAAAGGTGGTATTTATTTGATAATTACGCCCGATATGAATTATTTCGAATTTATTCTTGCCGAGAAAAAGATTTTTCTTGAAACAGATACAGGAGATTTTATCAAACAAATGAAAGTCATTGAATCTGAAGAAAATAAGATTTTTTTCAACTACTTATTATACATTGAACAGAAACAGCAGGAAAAGCAGAATATTCTTAAAGAAAAAGCCATTTTTGCCGATAATAAACAAAAATCGGATGAATATGATAAAAAAGTCAGTCAGGTGGATGAGGATGTTAAAAACTATATGAAAAGCCTGATTGAAAAATATCCTGATAAGTTTTTTCCTAAGGTGCTTAAAATGATGAATGATCCTGTGCCGAGAGAAAAGCTTAATAATGAAGCAGATTCTACCTATTCAGAGTATTTATACAATTTTTACCAGCAGCATTACTTTGACAATGTTGATTTTTCGGATGAAAAAATTTTACGCACCCCTATTTATGAAAGCAAAATTGACCGTTTCATGGATCGTATGACCATGCATCATCCCGATTCAATTAAACTCTCAGCCTCAAGGGTGATTGACCTTAGCAGGGCGAATGAAGAAGTTTTCAAATTCACTTTGGTAAAACTTTTTAATAAGTATGCCCAGTCTGAATATATGGGCATGGATGCCGTATATGTTTATCTGGCTGAACGATATTACCTGAGTGGACTGGCAAAATGGGCTGATTCTGCACAAATCAAGAAAATTTATGATCGCGTGGTTAAATTAAGCTCAAACCTGATAGGAATGAAAGCCCCTGAGCTGATCATGAAAGATACCAACGATCAATATCATTCCCTTCATGCACAACCTGGTATTTACACGATTTTAGTTTTTTGGGACCCAAGTTGCGGACATTGTCAGAAGGCTATTCCTTTTCTTGAAAAGTATTGGGAGCGTGTTTCACATGATTCATTTTCAATATATTCCGTTAATATTGGAAATGATGGAAAAGAATGGAAACAATTCATTGCAGATAATAAACTCAGTTTTCTGTGCGTGTGGGATCCGTTAAACTACAATAATTTCAGGGTTTTATACGATATTTTCAGTTCTCCGGTTGTTTACCTGCTGGATAAAAACAAGAAAATTGTTGCTAAAAGAATCGGTGTCGATAAAATTGAAGAAATAGTCAATATTCTTGAAGGGCGAACTATCCCTGAAAAAAATGACCTTCAGGATAGCAAAAAGGAAAATGACTAATTTTCAGGGTAAAAGATTTCATATTCATTGTCGTCATAAAAAACAGTAATCATTTTTATTTTCCTTTTACGAGGATGTATGCTGGACATAATCATTTTTTCCGAAATAGCTGATTTTTCCTCAGTATATTGTTTTTCAATGCTTTGAGACTCTTTTTCAACAGACTCAACTGTCTGAGATTTAATTTTTTTCACTTCGCTGATAGCAGGGCTATGAATTTTTGAATCTGAAGCCGGTTGATTTTCAAATAAACCACCAAAACTGACGGATGCTCCGGAAATATCATCCCTGAAAGTATTACCCTGACCAAATAAAAGCCATTCAGGATTGATATCAGGAAAGCAATTCAGTATGCTTTGAACCATTTCAAGGCTGGGATTGTTTCTGCCAGTCAAAATATGTGACAATCTCGACCTGTTCACATTGATGGCATCAGCCAGACGGCTTGGAGTGAGGTTTTTCATTTCAATTATTTGCTTGATTCTGTCAGTTATAGTTGCCATACAAATGTAAATTTAATAAGTTAACAATTGTAATCACTTTTGTAACGCTGCAAAATTACAAATGTGTATTCAAACATACAAAATTAATTTTTCAGTAAATGAATGTTAGCTTTGAGTTATGTCCTTGATAGGAATTAAACTATCAGCTTTGAGTATTTCTTTTCCGGTTTAAATTAGGAAAAATTCGTGATATTGCCTAAATGAATAGATAAAGCTATATCTGTTTCTTTAAACTGAAGAAAGTAGCATAACCTGTCTAGTAATCAGCATACTTCTCTAAATAAATTTATCTAAAATGCTGATTAACAGATTGATATACTTCTCTTTTAATACGGTTGCTTTATTGATTAACATTGTAATTTCCACATAAATTTACCTTGAAAAAAGATTACCTAAATACAAAAATTCGGGAATAAAAGATTTCAGATATAGTAACAAATGTTTATTTTTGAAAATCACAAATGTAAATTTTATTATTTACAAAAGTAACTCTTTCAAAAGTCTGCAATTTCAATATGGAATAAAACTGAAAAAATTTTTACTTACATAAATGAATCATTCAACGATAACAGGAAAAAGCAAGAATAATATTTTTAATGCTGACCTGCTTAAGGCGTAATCCTGAGTATATCAAAAAGAAAATCAGCTCTTTAGACTATTATTTTTCTTTAATCGTAAACGCTGAGAATTTAAAATTGGAGTTTACTCCATTACTTGGTAAGAAAATTTCAAAAAGAATGTCCTTAAGATTTACCTTTGTATGAAATTAATTTTGAAGGAATGAAAAAAATTTTATTGGCTGTTGTCATTATCCTCCTATCCTATTACAAAGCGCTTTCAGGTGACACAATTGGATATGATGTACTCAGATATAACCTTAAGATTGATTTGAACGACCTTGATTCAAAAACTATTATAGCTGTAGCTGAAATTGTTCTGGTAGAAACTGACAAAATAAAAAACAACTTCGTATTTTGGCTGAAAGGACTAACAGTTGACTCCGTATCAGAAAACAATACATTACTCAGTTTTTCAATTGCAAATGAACTTTTAATCATTCAAAAACAAAGCTCAGGCATCGACACACACAGAATTAAGGTATATTATCATGGACAACCCAAGAAAGATTCTTACTGGGGAGGATTTTATTTTAGTTCAAATGATGGTGGATATGCCTATAATATGGGGGTCGCTTTCAATGATGTTCCGCACAGCTATGGGCGTGTTTGGTTCCCCTGTTCTGAAAGCTTTACGGATAAAGCATTGTTTTCTTTTGAAATTATTACCTCCTCAGATAAAATGGCTGTTTGTAACGGATTATTAACAGCTGTAACCAATAATTCAGATGGTAACAAAACATGGCATTGGACGCTCAACGAGCCTATCCCCTGCTATCTGGCTTCGGTGGCGGTAGGGAACTATACCTTGGTTAAATCTGTTCACCAGGGCATTGAGAAAAAAATTGACATCATAAATGCCTGTCTGCCGGCTGATTCTGTTAAACTAAAAAATTCCTTCCAGCACCTTCCGGATTGTATTAATATTTTTGAAAGGAAATATCTGCCTTATCAGTTTGAGCGTGTTGGATTTGTCTTGGTTCCGTTTACTCAGGGTGCTATGGAACATGCGACCAATATTGCATTTCCCAAATATGCCGCTGATGGGAGTTTGTCGAATGAAACCCTTATGGCTCATGAGTTTTCGCATCATTGGTGGGGCAATTTGCTGACCTGCCAGACACCTGAAGACATGTGGATTAATGAAGGATGGGCCAGGTGGTCAGAGTGGCTTTTTCTTGAGGAAATGTACGGAAAAGAAGCCTATCAGCAGGAATACCTGAGCAATCATCGCGAAGTCTTACAATATGCCCACATTCGCGATAAAAAGATCTTGCCCGTAAGTCCGGTTCCTTCAGATGTAACTTATGGTGCCCACGTTTATGATAAGGGTGGCGATATTGTTCACACTTTGAGAAATTATCTTGGCGATTCCCTGTTTTTTTATTCAATTCATAAGATATTGGAAAACAATAAGTTTGGAAATATTAATTCCTCTCAGTTTCGTGATTCGCTGACTAAATATTCCGGCAAAAACATGAATAGTTTTTTTAACAACTGGGTTTTTGAAAAAGGATTTCCATGTTTCAGAGCAGAGATCAGAAACTATTCCACTAATACTGAAGTAAAAGTATATCAGTTCTTAAGGTTTACCGACAGGAAATATACTGAGGTTCCGCTGGAAATTACTTTTTACGGAGATAATATGGAAAAGGCCGTCAGAAATATTGTTTTAAATGAAATGGAAGAGACATTTGACTTTAAACTTCCTTTTGTTCCACAATTTGCGGTTATCAATGAAAACATGAAACTGGCAGAAGCCAAATCACCGGCTAAAATTATCGTTAAAACAACAGGTAGCTTCGATATGTCAGATGCTTTACTGACTTTATATGTCAATGATATTCAGGATTCAGCGCTTGTATATGCGGAACATTTATGGGTCGCTCCTGTTTCATGGCCTACAGCAGTCAGTGGAATCAGGTTCTCAGATTACAGATATTGGAGCTTTAACGGAATTTTCCCTCAACATTTTGATGCTTATGCCCGCATTAAATACAATGGCAAAGAAGGCAGCATGACAGGAGACAATTATCTCGACCATACTTTAAATATTATAAATGAAGATAGTCTTGTAGTGCTCTACAGAGAAAACATCAGTGCGCCATGGAATATTTATCCTGATTATAAAATAATTACCGGAAGTAAAACAGACAAAGTCGGAATGATTGAAATTTATCACCTCAAAAAAGGAGATTATTGCCTGGGAGTCAGAGATTATCAGCAAAGCATTAAAAAATCAGGACAAGCCAGACCAGTTGAGATTATTCCTTACTGGAAAAATGATGAAATAACATTTTCAGTCAGTAATGAACTGCCTTTTGAAAGACTGATTTGCTACGACACATTCGGAAAGGTGATGAAAGATATTCAGATACAACAAAATGAACTAGTTAAGCTTAATACATCAGAGCTATCTTCCGGTTGTTATTTTTTTAAATTTATTGCCGGAAATGAGGTAATCACACTTAAATCCATCAAACCCTGAAATTTTCCGAAAGAAAAAATAAAGTTGTTTGTCTGACAAAAGTATGACCGAAAAAGAGTTAATAGAGGGTATTATCAAAGGTGACAAAATTGCTTTAAAATCTTTTGTTAGTCAATATAAAGACTTGGTTTTCAGGGTTTGTTATTCGGTTGTACAAAATAAAGATGATGCAGATGATCTGGCACAGGAAGTATTTATCAAAGCTTTTCATCATGCTACAGGTTTCCGGAATGATGCTAAAATTTCGACATGGCTCTACCGGATTGCACTCAATCTCTCTATCAATTTTATCAAAAGTAAAAAGAAAAAATCGTTTGTCGATTTTGTAGATCATATTATTTTTAAGTCCACAGAACAGGCAAAACCTGAAGTTGAGCAAATGGATTATGAGAATACACAGGAAAAGAAATACAAAATACTCTACAACAGCATTCAACAACTACCTGTCAATCAGCAGAAAGCATTTTTATTACATCATCAGGAAGGACTCTCCTATTACGAAATAGCAGAAGTGATGCAGACCTCCCATGCTGCAGTCGAGTCATTGATACACAGGGCTAAGGTTGGACTGAAACAAAAACTTATTAAGGAATTAAAAAAACAAAATCTTTTCGAAAGTTATCAGTAACAGATTTGTCAAATTAAAGTTATGAATTGCAGAGAATTTCAGAACATATTATTCAAAGGACTTGATAGTCAGACAGATAAAGCATTCTTTCTCCATAAGGAAAAGTGTGAGGGCTGCCGGATTTTGTACGAATTACATCACGAAAATTATACTGATGAAAGTTTACGACAGATTAAAGCCGATGATTTCTTTTATTCCCGACTTGAAAACAAAATCTCTAAAGGAACTATCAAAACATTTACGTATTCCAGATGGCTTGTGGCTGCTTCAATAATACTAATTCTTGCTTTCTCGGGAATTTTAGGTTACATGATTGGAAATCCTTCATCAATTCTTTATTCCACCAAACAAAATAATTCAGTTAAAAGTGTGGATAATGAATACTTTAGTCTGGTGTCTCAAAATGATATTTCAGAAAGCTATTTAAAACTTATAAGCAATGAATAGAAAAATTAATTGGACAGTATTGCTCAGTATTGGAGTGATTATCTTAATGATTATCAATATTATAGCTTTAATCACCATTATCAGCCTGAACAAAAAGAAACAGGTGGTTAGTAGAGAGGAACGCCCACATTTTCACGAATTCATGAACAATGAACTCAACCTGACTGATCAACAAAAAGACACTTTTTTTAAGCTCAGGCATGAGTTTATGATGGATGGGAAGAAATACCTTGATCTGATTCAAAACTATCGGGATTCTGTCTTTAATGAACTGATGAATGCGCATCCGGATACCATTTTGATTAATCACTATAATGATCAGATTGAATACTTTCACTCGAAGATGATACGATTAGCTTATCAGCATTTCCTGACCATGAAAGAAATCCTTGACAGCAATCAGCAGCGTAAGTATTTCATGTTTTTAAACGACAAAATGAGAGTAAAATTCAGGGGAATGAAATACAAAAAAGGTTGCTGTGAAAATGAGGCAGGGCCTCCTCCACCTTTTCCAAATATGGACTTTTAATTGTTCAGAGTGGCTTCTTTTTTATTAATCCTTTGGAAATTAATAATATCAGCAACAAAACAGAAGTAAAGGCAGCTATTCTGCCAAGGTAGTCACCCGTTCGGGTATAAAAAGTAAGCTTATCATTTACAAGCACAGGAACTTTAATTGCTGCTTCTTCCCAGAATTTCGTCTGTTCAATGATATTTCCTTCCGGATCAATATAACCTGAAATGCCTGTATTTGCTGATCGGACGATGTATTTTCCGGTCTCGATGGCTCTCAATCTGGCATACTGAAAATGCTGCCGGTGTCCTGCTGTGTTTCCCCACCAGCCATCATTGGTCATGATGGTAATCAGGTTAGCCTTTTTTTTGACAAATTTACTTACATAATTACCAAAAACACTTTCATAACAAATGATAGGGGCAGCTGTAATTTTTTCATTCACCTGAAAGATAGAGGGTTCAGCCTGTTTACCCAGGCTCCCTGAAGTTCCTCCAAGGTCGATGGTCAGCCTGGATAAAAATTTGAAAACCTTTGGATATGGCATTTTTTCGACACCCGGAACAAGAATAGATTTATGATAAAATTCAAATCTTCCCCTGAAATCCATGAATACTGCAGCATTGTAAGCATCATAGTAACTGCTGTCATATTCATAAAATCTGGCTGTTTCGCTCAGCTTCTCTCCTTTTTTGAAAAATCTATAGGAATCAATACCTGAAATCAACTTTGCATTTGGGTATTTTGCCAGAAACTCAAGAATCACCTGCGTGTAATTGCTTTCAAGAAATCTTTCTTCATCAAATGGAAGCGAAAGAGCTGTTTCAGGCCACACAAACAGTAAGGTATTACTGTCTGCCTGTGATTCGCTTAGCCGTATAAGCGTCTGAAGTTGTTCAGTAAAAGTTCCGCTGGCAAATTTTTCATGATACGGGTCAATATTTGGCTGAACAATAA
The DNA here is from genome assembly GCA_012517435.1 of Sphingobacteriales bacterium. Taxonomy (NCBI): domain Bacteria; kingdom Pseudomonadati; phylum Bacteroidota; class Sphingobacteriia; order Sphingobacteriales; species Sphingobacteriales bacterium. Next base: position 21,543 of record JAAYUY010000123.1, read on the forward strand.
CAATATTTCCTTTAATCTCTTCTGATTTAATATTTTTAATTGAAAATGAAATAATTACAGGAAAGATAATAAAAATTATCAGTAAAATAATATAGGAAATAATGTTGAAAGACATGCTAAATTTTAAAGTCTGTAATTTTGGAGAAATGATGAGTAAAATGTTAAAAACCAAAATGTTAATTATCCAAATCCATACAGCACCACCAAAGATTCCGGTAAATTCATACCATTGAACGAATTGGGGAACGGTGGCAAAAACATTTCCGATATTCAGCCATGGCCATGCCAGATCCCAGTTCAGAAACAGATATTCAAGACCAAGCCAGAAAACAGCAATAAAATAAACCGGCATCCTCCTTTTCATGACAACGGAAAGTTTATGATACAGCAGAAAAGGAAGAAACATCATCAGGCTATTGAGAATAACAGTGGCAATAGCTCCAGCGAGGGTGGCTTTATGAATCCAGAACGATGTCAAAAAGTTCCATATTAAAAACGCAGGAAAAATAAAGAGAAACAATTTAATAGACTTATTTTCAGCTGTGTAATGCCAAATAATATGATCGATAATTAAAAGAGGGACAAAAGCAATAAAAATGATAAAAGGAAAGCCTTTGTCGGGCCATGATGCCCATAAAAGCAGGCCACTAAGAATTCCTGACAGGGCTAAATGAAGTTTATTTATCTTTTCCATGTACAACGATTACTATTTCTCCTTTGGGCGTATTGCGTCTGAAATGAGCTGATAAATCAGCAAGAGTGCCACGTATGGTTTCTGCATGTATTTTCGAAATTTCTCTTGAAACAGAGGCTTTTCTCTCCTCTCCGAAGTATGTATTTAACAACTCAAGTGTATTGAGCAGTCGGAAAGGCGATTCATAAAAGACAATCGTTCGTGTTTCCTCTGAAAGGCTTTTTATTTTCGATAATTTTCCTTTTTTATGTGGCAGAAAGCCTTCAAAAACAAAGGAACTACAAGGTAATCCGGATTCAACAATGGCAGGAACGAAAGCAGTGGCTCCTGGCAGGCATTCTACCGGAATTTCATTAACAATACATTGATTGACAATCAGGTAGGCAGGATCAGAAATCCCGGGTGTTCCTGCATCTGAGACAAGAGCATAGTTTTTCTCACCCTTTAAATTTTCGATGACATTTTCAACAATTTTATGCTCATTATACTGATGAAACGCCTTTAGTGGTGTTTTAATCTGATATTTGTTCAAGAGCTTGGAGCTTTGGCGGGTGTCTTCTGCCAGAATTAAATCAACCGTCTTTAAAACATGAATCGCTCTCAGAGTTATATCTTCCAGATTGCCAATTGGTGTCGGAACGATATAGAGTTTTCCCATTTTACTTAAGCTTCACGGATTCTGCCTGATAAACATCAAAAACACTGCTGTTCCGGTGAATATACGCAACTATTTCGCAATTGTCAATATTCCAGTCAGCAGGTATCGTTACTTTGAATTCCTTGATAATCACACGACTGACTTCAGGATTATTCATCAGGAAGTTTCCGGTGGGATTGGTCAGCGTTTTCCGTAAAACATGCTTATGGGTATAAAAGGAATCCACGTGTCCATCAGGTTGTGTCTGAGGCGATTGCATATTGCTTTCTGCCAGAGCAACCGTGAGATAGGTTTCATCTGAGACTGCCGTATGAAATTCAGCCTTGATGTTGATGATAAATGTTCTGTTTTGTCCTGCAACAGCCTTAGGTGTGATAGTAATATTGACAGGACTCGGTATAGCCATTCTTTCTGTAAAATAATTTGTCCATTTATTAACATTGATAAGTATCTGACTTTCAGCAGTAAATTTAACCTGATCGATGGCACCGATGGGCAATGCCCCAGATTTTCCAAGTAAATTGAAAATTTGTGTCGCTTCTTCTGTTCTATAATCAGCTGATGCAATATGTGGGGTGGTGAATGGGTTGTTTTTGATGTGTAAGGCCATGGCTACCACTTTTCCAGGGTAGGTGCTATCGAGTTCATGAATTTTTAAAGCTGCATTCGGACAATTAGGACACCTGACTCCTGTAAAATCACTGATTAAGACTTTTTTTGGCTTTGGAAATATTTGCTGAGGAGTCAGATAACTCGTATCCACCAAAGTAGTATCGGTGGGTTCAGGATTCAGGTTGATGTAGGGCCCTATTTCGGTACATGAAATTAAAAGAACTCCGAAAATACTGAAAATCAATAAATTAATTAGTTTATTCATATTAAAAGCTTGTTGACAGATTAAACTTGATACCGCTGAAAGCAGGCTCAACACGGCAAACTCCACCCGTGCAAACAATCCCTTCCACCTGTTTGGCATATCCGATCGAAAATCGTGTCTGCTCTATCGAATAGGCAATGAAGAAATTGTAATAATGTTTGACTTCTGAAAGTTTGAGTGGCCTGGTGTTGACCATATCGGAAACAGAAAATGAATAGTGCGGAGCAATAGTAAATTCAAGCAGTCCGAAGAAAAAATCGCCATGATCCTGTTGGGTAAATAAATATTGAATTTCTCCCCGCAAAGACCTTTTATGATCAAATTTATAAATTATCTCGCTGAAAGGTGTTAAGGTTTCAACGGGTTCTTCCCTTTCATTCTGGTAGGCGTAAATATCGTAGTAAACAGACTGAATACCTATCGTTGTATTTAGTTTTTTCGAGAACTTATGGTAATATTCAAGATATAACTCTCTGAAGGTCATCTCTTTATCTGAATTCTCGACATAAGTTCCGTTTGCAAGCAGTGTGTTCTTTTTATTGGGAGAAAAAGTGATTTCAACCTGGGTTGCATTTTCTCCAAGTTCAAGGGCTGAGATGCTGTAACGGGCAGGAAGGGTTTTGGCATGTTGACGGCTCATTGGTGGCATATAATTGAAAGTACCGACCAGAAAAGAGGTAAATGGTGATGTTCTTAAGGAAAAAAAGTCGGAGCGCTTGTGCTGAACAATGATCCCAAATCCTGAACGGGAATAATTCATAGTTGTGTAAAAAACATATCCGTTTTTCAGGATAAACTTATCTCCTTCTTTATTTTTAACGGCTTCCTTCGATTTGAATGCATATTCAACATACCAGTTGAAATTTTTGAAAACCAGTGTGTTGTAAAAAGTGGCAGCATAAACATTGTATTTTGGGATAAAACGGTCTTCAAGTTTATATCCGTTTATCTCATTGGCTAAAATATTCATTGTGGCCTGGTCCAATGTCCGGTTGACCATGCCGGCACCCGTAAAAATTTTAAAATCATCATTAATCAGAAAATCTTTTTCCATATTAATGCCTTTCATCGCCTGTTTATGCGTTTCAAATCTGTTTTTTTGTCGTCCGGCAAATGCTTTCACACGAAATGTTTCAGAAAAATTGTATTTCAGATTAATGCCATTTACTGCGTAATCAAGCCCCAAAATGCGGTCTTCATATGCTCTGAAAATGATGCCGGAGGCAAACTGATCATAAAAGTGGCCTCCTGTCAGTTCAAGATTCCCGATTTTTTTATTGGCCTGATAAAAACCAAGCCCATGGTCGGTGTAAACTTCATTGGGGTCTAATAATGCCGAGTTGTTGAAAAGGTCGTAACGAATACGGAAATTAAAATCATTGATGGAATAATTGAGGAAAAGCCATGCTTCGGTAGAAGAAAGTTCATGCTGATATTGGCTGGTATTGGCACCAATAGAAGTGTCCCTGAAATAGAAGTTTGAATTGGTCAGAAAATCACCGGTTAACTGGGCAATAAGAGAAAAACGGATAATTATCAGGAAACAAACGGATGAAATGATTTTTTTCATTGAAAAAAGAGATTTTTTTGAAAACAAAGGTAGCCAGTAAATGTATTCTGAAAACTATGTTTTTAACTTTCCTTCATCAGCAAAGCTGAAATAGGTATCGCCTGCAAAAATGATATGGTCAATTAGTTTGGTATCAAAAAATTTTGCAGCATTGCCAATTTTATCAGTCAGTGAAATGTCATTTTCGCTTGGCATTCTGTTTCCGGAAGGGTGATTGTGAGCAACAATAAAAGAAGAAGCCCTTTCCTCACTGACTATTTTAAAAATCTCTTTCACATCTACAACAGTTCCGGTATTGCTTCCCCTGCTGATTTCAGCGTGTTTTAAAATATGAAGGGATCTGTTCAGTAAAATAATTATAAAAGTTTCCTGAGGTAAATCAGCCATCAGAGGATAGAGGTATTCGTATGCATCGCGGCTGGTGGAAATTTTGATTTTTTCATTGGAAGCGCCTGATTTTCTTCTTCTTCCAAGTTCAAGAGCGGCAGCAATGGTGATGGCTTTTGCTTCTTTAATCCCTTTTATCTTTTTAATTTGAGCAAGACTTAATGAGCCAAGTTTATTTAGGTCATTGTCAGTACTTTTCAGGAGCTCTTTGGCCAGATCAAGGGCACTTTTTTCCTTTGTGCCTGTATTGATTAATATGGCAAGCAATTCGGCATCTGATAATGCTTTCGGGCCTTTTGAGGATAATTTTTCTCGTGGACGGTCTTGTTCAGACCATGATTTGATTCCGGATTTTACTGTTTTTTTTATTGCCACTTGGGACTTTAAGCAAGGTGAGCAATATACCTGTGCAATTCTGATTTTTTATTTGAAGCATTGTTCTTGTGGATAACACCTGTTTTGGCAAGCTTGTCAATTTTTGAAGCTAAGGTATTGTATTCAGCTAATGCTTCTTCTTTTGTCTTGATTGTCTTGAACTTACGTATAGCATTTCGGACAGTTTTATACTGATAACGGTTTCTCAATCTCCTGACTTCGTTTTGACGAATTCTCTTCAATGCTGATTTATGATGTGCCATTCTAATTTTTTTTGAGGTGCAAAAATATGCAAAGGTTTTTTTTCTGAAAAACTATTTTCCACAAATTTCCTTAATTTGTTTCTCAAGATTGTATTCGTCTCCTTCAACATAACCGTTGTGGATATAGACAATTTTTTTATTTTTGTCGATGATAGCCGAAAACGGAACTGTCGGGTAATTGAATACAGGTTTGGTATCCTGATTGATATCCAGCAATACAGGAAATTTATAGCCCTTTCCGTCAATATATGGCTTTACTTTACCGGAATTTCTGGAGTCATCAATTGAAATGGCTATCAAATCAACCGGATATTTCTTTTTCCAATCATCCAGCATTTCATCAACATTTTCCAACTCTTTTTTACAGGGAGAACACCACGTAGCCCAGAAAATAATAACTGTTGTTCTTTCAGGCTTCACCATTTCTTTCAGGTCGATGGTCTTGTTATCAAGTGTTTTCAGTTTGATGGAAGGCAGGTCTTTGTTGATTTTTTGTCCAAAGGAAGTAAACATGATTCCTGTGAGCAGTGTGATAAATAATATCCTTTTCATTGTTTTTAATTTGGGTGCAAAAATAAGTTTTTAATAAACTCTCAAATAACATGCTAAATTATTTTTATCATTTGCTCAGGATGCAATCTATTGCATATTTTCAAGTAATTTTGTGTTAGTATTTTTTAACAAATTTGAATGACAAATCCATGCTAAAGAAAACTGTACTTATCAGTCTGACTATTTTTCTTATGTTGACAGGAAAAATTTTTGCTCAGGAAAGGTTTCCTTACCGTAGTATTGACGAAGATGATACATGGGTAGCATTGGCAAACTTCACAATATTCTATCACTTGTTTATTAAGGATGATGTTAAACCTTTGACCATAGACGAAATCAATAAATTGAACCGTCAGAAGATACCTTTTTTCGACAGATTTGCTATCGATAACTACTCTCCTGTTTCGGCAAAATGGAGTGACAGGCTGTTGATTTCATCTGTCGCAGTCAGTACCCTGTCGTCTTTTATCCTGCCTGTTTTTAATGCTGATTCAAAAAAAGATTACTTATGGCAATTTCTTAATCTGGCCAAATTAACATTTACAGTAAATTATTTATGTATATCATTTACCGATTTTTCAAAAATCACTTTTACACGTCCCCGCCCCTATGTTTACCGTTCCGATACTACTTTTGACAAATTTGCACAGGATGCAAGGTTTTCTTTTTTTTCCGGGCATACTTCCATTGCGGCAGCCAATTGCTTTCTGGCAGCCCGGCTGTGTTATGACTATTATCCTGAAGCTAAATGGAAAAAATTTGTTTTGATAGGAGCAGCTATTTTTCCTGCCTGTGTGGGCTATCTGCGTGTGGATGCCGGTAAACATTTTTTAAGCGATGTGGTAACTGGCTATGCAGTTGGAGCATTGTGTGGCTGGTTTTATCCAAAAACCTTAAAATTAAACCAAAATAAAACTAAAATTTCCCTTTTCCCCTTTCAATCAGGACGTTACAATGGACTGGCTGCCCAGATAACATTTTAGTATCTACTGAACCACAAATTTTGCCTGCCCGATTTTTTCATTCATGCCGAAAATCTCAACTGAATACATCCCTGCAGGTAAATTATCCCTGTAAATCAATATTTTATCTTTTCCAATCTGATATTTGAAATAAACCTCCTGCCCTATTGAATTAAAGAACCTTGCATGAATCTGTTCCTCAGATGAAACCACGATACTGGCTGAAGAAGAAAATGGATTGGGAATAACTTGTAATGAATAATTCTTTAAGTTTTCCGTTAGTCCTGCTCCGGTAACCGTGATATCTTTACAGGTCGGCTGGCTGTATCCGGCTGAATTTTTTACAATCAGGCAAACATGGTGGAGTCCGTTTACCCTGAAGGTGTAAACGGGATTTTTCAAAGCTGATGAATCATTCCCTTTATCGTCAAAATCCCAGTGCCATTCTACAGGACTTCCAACCGACTGATCTGTAAAACTAACGGTTGGCATTGCAGAGTCATCATAAATAAAACCGGCAACGGGAAGTGATTTTTGAACAGTAACCTGCTTGCATACCGAATCACTGCCTCCGTTGTTGCTTACCTTCAGGCAAACGAGATGCATTCCGTTTTCAATAAAGCTATAGGTTGGATTTTGATCTGATGAAGTGTTCCCATGATCGTCAAAGTCCCATTTCCATGTTATAGGAAGATTGGTCGATTTGTCAGTAAACTGAACAATCGGGTCATTATTTGCATCAAAAATAAAATCGGCTTTTGGCGGAATATTCCGGATAGTAATTGTTTTACATGTTTCATGGTTCCCGCCAATATTGGTTACTTTCAGACAAACATTGTGTTTCCCATTAGTTTTAAAAGTATAAACAGGATTCTGACTATTGGAATATCCTCCGTCATCATCAAAATTCCATGTCCATGTTAGCGGATCATTAGTGGATTTATCTGTAAAGCTGATTGTTGGGTCAAGAGATGTATCGGCTACAAAATCAGCTATTGGAGGAACTTTTCTTACCAATATGTTTTTACAAATTGAGTCGCTGCCACCGCCATTTGTGGCTTTAAGACAGACTTTATGAGTACCGTTTTTCTTGAAAGTATATACCGGGTTTTGTTGGTTTGAAGTTCCTCCCACCTCATCAAAATTCCATAACCATGAAGTGGGATTATTCTTCGATTTATCGGTAAAACTTAAAGTCGGGTCAGTGCTGTTGTTATAAATGAAATCAGCAACCGGAGGAACATTATTTATGGTTATCAACTGGCATAAGGTGTCCTTTCCTCCTGCATTGGATACGATCAGGCAAACATTGTGATTCCCATTGGTTGAAAAGGTATGAACGGGGTTTTTCAGGTTTGATGTAGTAAAATTATCATCAAAATCCCAAAGCCAAGCAGTTGGTAAATTGGTAGATAAATCAGTAAAGACCACTATGGGATCCTGAGATTTATCATAAGAGAAATTTGCTTCTGGTGGTACATTCTTAACATTGATATTCTTACAGATAGAATCAGAACCTCCCAAGTTAGTTACTTTTAAACATACGTTAAATACCCCATTTTTCTGGAATTTATAGCTTGGATTTTTAATGCTTGATGTCCCGCTTCCATCGCCAAAATCCCATTTCCAGCTCGTGGGTTGGTTTGACGAGAGATCATAGAAGTTAATCACCGGATCAGCATTGGTATCAGCTGTAAACAGTGCTTTTGGAGGGATTTTACGTATAGTAACTGACTTGCAGGCCGTATGAAAACCACCGGCATTATATACCTGCAGGCACACATTATACGTACCGTTTTGAGAGAATGTATGCGTGGCATTTTGTGTATAGGCCTTTGCTCCATTATCATCAAAGTCCCACATCCAGTTGGTGGGAATATTTTTGGATTTGTCGGTGAAAACAATTTTGGGATCCTGAGTAGTGTCGATTTCAAAATCAGAAATGGGTGGAACTTTCAGAAGGGTGATATTTTTACAAATGGAATCGCTTCCTCCTGGATTGCTTACCTTAAGGCAGACTTTATGAAGACCATTGACAGTAAATGTATAAGTTGGATTCTGAGCTGTTGAAGTAGCTCCATTATCATCAAAATTCCACAACCAGGAGGTGGGAATGTTCTGAGAGGTATCAGTAAAGCTAATTGTGGGATCTTTACTTTGATCAAAGGTAAAATATGCTTTTGGCGGAATTTTGTAAACCGTAACATTTTTGCAGGTGGTATCGCTACCATAGCTGCTTGATGCAATAAGGCAAACCTTGAATGTGCCGTTCCTTGTATAGGTATGGGTTGGATTCTGCAAAGAGGAACTTGCAGAGTTATCTCCAAAGTCCCATTTCCACGAAGTTGGTGAGTTTAATGATTTATCAATAAAAGCCAGTTTAGGGTCCTGAGTGGTATCCACAGCAAAATCGGCATAAGGTGCTGCCTTGGTGATTTTAATGTACTTACAGGTTGAATCGCTGCCACCAGCATTTGTAACTTTCAGGCAGACTTTATGAATACCATTTACCTGAAAGGTATAAACAGGATTTTTAGCTGTTGAAAATCCACCTTTATCATCAAAATCCCAATACCATGAAGTAGGAATATTTGTCGAATTGTCGGTAAAAGTAACTTTGGGATCCGAAAGGGTATCAGCAGAAAAAGCAGCCACAGGAGGAACTTTACGCACAGTCTGATATTTACATAAAGTATTGGAACCATCAGTGTTGGAAGCAGTTAAACAAACTTTATAAGTACCATTGGCTGTATAGGTATGTGATGGATTTTGCTGGTAAGAATAGGAAGAATTGTCACCAAAATCCCATTTCCATGAGGTAGGTGAATTAGAAGATTTATCGCTAAAGGTTATTTTCGGGTCAGCCGAAGAGTCTGCCGTAAAATCGGCATAAGGATAAGTATGTTCGATATTAATGCTCATCAAAAAGTCTTCAACATCAATGCTTCGGTAATCAGCCCAGCTGCCTGCCAGTACTTCATAAGTCCTTCGACTGATTGGGGGTGTGTTGTCGCGTCCAAGGTTAATTCCTGCCCCTCCCATTTCCCAGTAAAGATAAACCCCGCCACTTGTGATTTTGATGTTTGAACTGGCCGTATTAATTGTCAGATAAGTATTTAATGAAATGGAAGATGGAGACACATAAACAGAATCCAGCAAGGTTCCATGGCTGCCGTTCGGGCCATTGTCGTCATATATTTTTGCATAAAATCCAACGGGAGTAGTAGCATTTGCGGTTATATAAAAACGAGTACTAACTATTTTACAAGGATAAAACGGAGGTTCGAAATATTCAGCAATTCCGCCTCCTCCTCCATTCCACCCCAGTCCTCCGTTGGATGAGCCATCACTGTAATCAAGTGTTACTGTCTTTGGAGTTGTATCCACCACAATTATTTCCTGTATCATCCGGTTATTGCTTGCTACCATATCTGTTGTCAAACCGACAATACTTGTGATAAACTGGTATGTTCCCGCGTTGGACGGATTGAATGTGTTTGGAAATGTGATAGTTGAATCAATGCCAACTCCCAGGGAAGATATAGTTTTTGAACCAGCTGAAACCACCTGACTTGAACTGTTTAAAACGGTATCATAAATGGTAAAATTACCGATATTCTGATTGCCGAAGTTCCGGATATTTGACTTTAAAGAATATTGTCCCCCATCCTTTTTCAAGAATATTCCACCGTTTTTGGTATTGTCGTTCCAGCGGATTCCGGCATCAGTTACCTGATAGGTTACAACTTTAGGATAGTAATACTTGATAGACATGGTATCAGGAGGCAAAACATCAATATAATTGCTGATTCCGATAGTACCTGTCGAATTTTCTATTCCCACAGCATCATCGATGGAAGTCAATGTCCCCATGTTGGTTATCAGATAATTAAAGGTTATTGAGCTGTCGAGCCGGCTTAATACAATCTGGAAGGTATTCTGACCTGTGTAAGGTGTAGTGGCATTCACCCAGAATGGCACATCTATGTAACTGATGACAATTGAATCTGAATTGACAAAATAGTAGCATTTGCCAGGGTTGTTTGTGCCTGAGAAGTTCAGGTCTGCCATAAGCGGGGCTATCCAGTTATTTGCTCCTGAGGAAAGCGGAATACTTGCCGGAAAAGGAGAAGCAATGTTATTTCCGTCAAATGAGACATATCCGTTTGAGCCAATATAAAATTTGTTGATATCGTACCAGTAATAATGAAATGGGCTGGATAAATAAATAGGACCAATATAATTATCATCACCCAGTCCGATGACCTGAGTGCCTCTTGTGGTAATATCAACCCATGAAAAAGGAGGCGGGCTGCTGTTGTGATTACTGTTTTTCCATGTATAACCATAGGTATCTGGTCCACCAGCGGTTTGTGAAAAAGCAAAACTGCTTATCAGAACTGAAACCAATAAGATGAGTAGAAACTTGTTCATATCTGCTTTATTTAAACAAATGAAAGAATAAAATTTCACTATAAAAATAATACTAATTTTACTAAAAGTTACAAACCCCAGGCTGCTAAATTTAATTCCCTTTCAACTTTCTCCATGAAGTCTCTATCTGTTTTAAAAAAGAAATCATAAGAGGTGAAACGTTCAAGACTATCTACTGTAATGGCAAATTCTTTTATGTCCCTTGATGAACCTTCATTTCTAAGTAAAAAAGCAATGGCTTTAATGTCAGGCAATGAAACATCGAGAATAACCTTGAAAAAATAACCCGGAATGCTGACCTGATTCAGACCAATTTTACCTGAAATATCTTTAAAAACAGGACCCGTAACTACGATAATACTATCGTTTTCTTTAGCCCAGCTTCTGACTTTTTCCTCCAGCTTTTTCCAGATTCCCCTGTTAAAAGCAGGTTTCTGGGGGCTGATATTACTCATCAAAAAAGATTCATCCATCGCTGTTTCCGACCACTTCATATCGGCTGCAGGAGCCAGATGGCCTCTGTCAAATCCTGAATTTGTGTAGTCTGATGGCAATGCCGATTTCGTTAATATGTTTTTATCTTCCCTGAAATTGTCCTTTCTGCTTACATTTCCATTAGTTTTTTCCAAAGTATGGAGGTAAATGACCCAGTCTGCCTGTTCATTATCTTCATTATAGCATAAATCAAAACCGCTGTAACTGACAATCTGATGATTATTTTGCGTAATGACGGGATAAAAATCCTGAATTTTACTATAATAAAACTTATAATTTTGAATATCAGATGTTTGCGTATAAATATCCTGATTGTCTGTACTGAAATAAGAAGATTGGCTGCTTTGTTTTCTGAAAAAGTAAGCCAGCATCATTAGTACGAGAAATAAAATTGTTACCAGTGCAGCCTGTTTCATTGATACAAATTTTTCTGCCGTAAAGTTAAGATATTTTAAATGACGTAAATAATGCAAGCTGGTTGATTTAAAAAACAAGATCATTGATATTAATTTTACATCAACAGAATGGAATATTTTTTGGAAGAAACCCTGCTTTAATCGATTAAAATTATGAAGAGCATTTTATTTACCCTGTTTTTATTTTTCTCCTTTTATGTTGTTGAAGCCCAGAGTTTTGAAAAGGTTCCGAAACTGAAAACATTTGAAGCAGGATATCGTTATAATTATTCCAACAGCTATTCAGACCTGTCTGCCAACGGATTGACCATTGCCTTTGACTATGCATGGCAATTGTCTGGTTTTGGAAAAAAGAAAGCTGCTTATATCAGTGTTCCACTCGGATACACTTATTTCCCTTCTGATGGTAGCGGCAAAAATGCCAGCCTGATTTATTACGGATGGACAGTACGTCATAATCTTGCCAAAGATAAAAAATTTATTCCCTATCTTGGATACAATTTATTACTTAACCAATTGAAATTCAAAGGTGTTTCGGGCAGAGATATCGGACATGAAACGCGTTTTGAATTTGGGTACAACATCCATCTGAAAGAAAAACAGGAATGGGTTATTAAATTGGAATATGGAATGACTTTTATTCCGTCTTTCAACCAGACAAAGTCGCAAAGTATTAAATATTTTGGTTTGAAAACAGGATTCAGATTTTAACCCTCTCAGTGAAGCAGCACAAAAGCTGCCCAGTAATATGGCGAATATCTGGCGCTCATTTCTTTCTGAGTTTCGGCAAATGCCTGCCTGACCGTTATTCCTGTAAGCCATTTATTGTAGAACATTTGCATAAACTCTGAGGTTTCTTTGTCGGGCACCTGCCATAAACTCATGATAATATATTCAACACCGGCTTTTTTAAATGCTCTTTGCAACCCGTAAACCCCTTCATTTCCTTTAATCTCGCCTAAACCCGTTTCACAGGCTGAAAGAACTACCAGTTTGGTTTTGCTCAGATCCAATGTGGAAACTTCATAAGCGGTCAATATTCCATCATCAGTTCCCTGTGGCCTGTCTTTTCCATGCCAGCTCAGGTTTCCACCGGCAAAAAGTAATCCTGAGCGGAAAAGCGGATTTTCTGCTGATTCAAACATGTTTTCATCGATCTTTGGTTTTGTGCTTTTATCAGGAAAGAAAAATCCATGTGTCGCAATATGCATCACATCAGGACTATTTTTTCCGCTCATTTGCTTAAATTTTTCTTCCGTTGCATTTTTACCGGTTATCAGATTGATCTGCTTGCCTTTTACCTTTGCAGTCTGTTCTATTTTATTGCTTTCTTCGAGGGTTCCGGGCAGGTAATTCCAGTTTTCACCCCGGCTGTTTTCTTTGATAGGTATTTGCTCTGATGTGGTTTGGTAAATATTGTCTTTGTCATAAGAGACTTTGCTTTCTGAATAATCACTATTGTAATCAATTCCCCCATAGATATTGAAAACATTGACATCAGTACCTTTGAGTCCTTTGGTCTTTTCGTCAGTTAAAAAGCGGGCATTGCTCAAAACATTGAGATTGTATTGCTGGCAAAGAAATTTCGATTGGTCAGCCGGCAAAGCAGCAAAAGAAATCTGATGTAAAAGCCCGGATGGAACCATGTAGACGGTTTTAATTTCTTTCAGGAATGGTTGCAATGGTTTCCATAAGTATTTTGCCAGGCTATCGCCCTTAAATCCGCTATACTTAATGGTTTGCGTAGTGGCTCCTGCTCCCCTGCTGGATGTATATAACGAATTGACAAACTGATTCTTGTCTTTTGATACATTGCCGATAATGCGTGTTAAGTCAGATTCTTTACACAGATATACTATTTTTGGGGCAGTCATATTTTTTGTCAAAACAGCAGCACAATAAATTACCTTCCCTGTCAGATATTGTTCAAATAATTCAAAATTAAGGAATTCTACTAAAGCTTCCCCCTCTGATAAATTCTCTTTTAAAGATTTCCAGTTAATTTTAGTATTTTCCTGATTAATTCTGAAATCTGCCGAGAGCTGGTAAAGCTGTTTTTCAAGATTATTGGCTTCTGTTTCCATGTCAACAAGATTTTTATCTCTCTGGTCAATGGGTTTTGCATAATTAACAGCAAGTTCTTTCTTGATATTCAGCCATTTATCGTATATCTCATTGAGTTTTTCATCTTTACTATTTTGAATTTTAACACGCATACTTCTTTCCGACCCAAGCAACAACCCGTTCATAAATATCTCATTATCAAGTAAATTTCCTGCCAACTCAGGTTTAACATCTTTTCGGGTATAATAGAAGGAATTGATGGCTTTGAAATCATTTGCCACGGTCGTCATATAAGCTTCTTTTTCAGTTTCTGACATAAAACTGATGGTGTTCAGAATCACATCAAACAAGAGCTGATTGGCTTCCACAAATATAGGTTCGGCTTTGTCGGGCTTGTTCATACTGATATACAGGTAGGATAAATTATTCAAAATATTGATGTAATCAATGTTCTTTTTTCCGACTTTGCCCTCTGCAATTTTCAGTGCATTCTGGTATTGCGTTTCAGCAAGGGCATATTTACCCATGCTTTCATAGGAATTGCCAAGATTGGATAATGTTTTGGCATATATCAGGTTGTCTTTCCCAATTGTATTTTGATAAATTGCCAGGCACTTTTCAAAATATTCTGCTGCTTTTTCCGACTTTCCGATTTCTTCATTTAGCAAACCCAGTTGATATAAACCAGATGCATAATCCTGATGGTTTTCCCCGTAAAGTTCTTTTCTGATATCGAGTGATTTACTGAAATATTGAGTTGCCATGTCATATTTTGCTTCTGCCAGATAATAATTACCCATATTGTTCAAAGCTCTCGTATAAAGTTTTTTTTCTGTAAATGCAGGATTTTCAAGAATGGCAATGGCTTTTGTCAGATAGTCAAACGTTTTTTTCAGGTTACCGAGATCATCATATAAAGAAGCAAGATTCACCATTGAGCGGGCAATTTCGGGACTGTTTTCTCCATATACCTTTTTTTTCAGGTCGATGCATTCCAGATGTGCAGCTTCTGATTTATCAAATCTGCCGGTGTTATGAAACAATACAGCCAGATTATTTAGCGTGGTAGTGTAATCCGGTGTTTGTTTCCCGCTCAGGTTCATCCTGATTTCAAGTGCTTGTAAAAGGTATTTTTCTGCAGTTTCCGTATTTCCTCTTTGTTCATATATCAGTGCCAGGTCGTTGAGCGAAAACGCATATTCAGAGGACTTTTCACCAAATATACGTTTACGTGTTTCCATGACTTCTTCATAGGTTTTGGTAGCCTGAACAAGCTGCCCCATTTCGGCATACAATCCGGCAAGATTATTCAGTGCAGATAAATAGTTGGATGACTCTTTTCCCACACTTTTTTCAAAAATTGCAAGTGATTCCTGATAGGTTTTCAGGCTTAAATCGTGTTTACCAGCATTTTCATATACCATTGCAAGATTGTTCAGAACGTTGGCATAATTGGCACTGCTGTTACCGTAAACAATTTTCATCAATTCAAGACTTTGATTGAGGTATTTTTCTGCCTCGGTATAATTGCCGTAAGTGGTGTAAGTCATTCCCAACTGATTGAGTAAATCGGCATAGCCTGCATCATTCTTTTTCCCGGCCTTTTCCCTGATAGCCATGGCTGATTTATAGTAATTGACAGATTTATCATAAGCACCGGCATTTGAGTAGGCATGTGCCAGGTCTTTATACATATTGGCTGTTTTAATATCATTTTCTCCAGCCAGACTTTTTATTAGCATGGCTGCCTGTTCGAGAAGGGCAACCGCTTCTGAATAATACCCTGCCAGATCGAGATTTACACCAAGATTGTTCAGGCTAATCGCATATTCTTCTCCTTTTGTACCGAAGTAGTTTTCACATGCTTTCAGGTTTTGACGATAGTACTCAATGGCTTTGATGAGGTTTCCATTCATGCTGTAATAACCACCTACCATTTCAAGCCCGTAAACATAGCTTTCGCTTTTTTCTCCATCTGTCTGCCGGGTCATTTCGAGTGCATCCAGATAATATTTTTCCGCTTCTTTTGAATAATTGTTAAATTCAAGAAACAGCGCCACTGTAAACATGGCTTCTGCGGTTTTGCTATGTTTCTGTCCAAATTCCTTTTGTGCCTGTTTCAATGCTTTTTGGGCATTTTCCAATGCACCGGCCAAATCTCCCTTGTCGTATAGTGCCCAGGTTTTATCATCCAGTTTTGCATACGACTGTGCCCCTGAATAAAAAAAACAGCAGCCAATAATGACTGCTGTCAGAATAAAACTTCTTAAAACATTCATAATCAATATTTTATTTTTCTATCTTAAAAACAATAGTATAGGTGTTGGCAGAGCCTGCCGGAACGGTTGAAACACCGCTACCGCGTGTATTTCCATAACTATTGGCAAGCAATTGCTCCAATGGATTCATATTTCCTCTTGTGCCTGTTCCCTTGTTTAATACAATGGGTTCAAGGTTGATAGGATCCTGAGAGGCAATCAGCTTAAATACCTCTGTGCCAGTCGGGGGAAAAATGTCAAATACATAATCAAGTTCAATGCTTTCGCCAGGCATGATTCTGAATTCAGTGTTCGGAATTCTGACCTGACGTACATTATCATAAACAGGTATCAGCAGATTGACCACATTGTCAGGCTGAATGTCAATTAAGGCATAATAAGCTGGTTTGCTGCCCTTATTGGTGATTTTCAGCTTAAAATGATCTCCGTCTTTAAAAACAATCGTGTTGTTGTTATCGCGCTTGCTGTCTATGGAAAGTTTTTCTTTGACCGTTCCATCGGCATTGACGGTTACCGGAATGAATTCAAATTCAACATTATAATTTTCAGCAACCATTTCAAGGTTTCTGAGAAAATTACCCTGAGCATAAGCTTTGATAAGCTCTGTGACATC
>JAAYUY010000124.1 GCA_012517435.1 Sphingobacteriales bacterium
CGTTAGCTTCTGCTGCATTTATCAAAAGTTCGCCCGGACTTTATCATTGGCTGAACAATCATCGTATATTCGGCTCATTATTAAAAGATTTTCCCAAAAAAAAGGCATCAGCCTCCGGAATAAACTCATCTCCATCATACTGATGATAGCCATGACCTCAATATCCATCATCTTTTTTATACGTCTGATCCCGTCAAAATCATTGTCACTATTTGTGCTTTGGCCGGTACAACAGTTGTTTTATCGCTGAAAACGGTAAAAAAGAAATGACTTTTGATCAGATCAAAAATCTATTCGTAATATTGAACATGATGAAAATTATCATTGCCACAAAAAATCAGCATAAGATTGAAGAAATCCGTCAGGAGTGGAAAGGCCTCGGTATTGAGCTATTATCAATGGCCGATTATCCTGATTTGCCTGAAGTAGTGGAAGATGGCAAAACTTTTCATGAAAATTCATTAAAGAAAGCAAAGGAAATATTTGAATTTACAGGTATTCCTGCCCTGGCAGACGACAGCGGATTAGAAGTGGATTATCTCCATGGCGCACCGGGCATTTATTCAGCCCGATTTTCAGGGATGGAAGCAGATTACAAAAAAAACAATTTGAAATTGCTTAGCCTGCTTTCCGGTGTTCCGTTTGAAAAAAGAACTGCCCGCTTTCGTTGTGTACTGACACTTTATCATCCTGATTTTATCAAAATTGCTGAAGGAGTTGTGCATGGACATATCCTCGATGAAATGAGAGGTAATTTGGGATTTGGCTATGATCCTTTGTTCCTCCCGGATGGCTATGAGCAAAGTATGGCCGAGCTTTCTCCTGATGAAAAAAACAAAATCAGCCACAGGGGAATTGCCGTAAGAAAGATGAAAACAATTATTGAAAATCTTCGAAACTGCAAATGATGAAAACCTTTTTGATCCTGATGCCGCTAACCGTGTTTTTTCTTATTTCCTGCCAGAAAAAAACCGGGCAGGAGTCATCCACAAGAAAACCAAACTTTATTGTTATTGTCTTCGATGATCTTGATTTTGATGAAGTTAACTTTTATAACATGGACTATTCACCCTGTTATTATTCAGCACGAAAGAACAAAATAAAAAATGCAGTAAAATCAGCATGGGAAAAAACCGGTTTTTTCATGCCTAATATTGATAAACTTGCCGGAAACGGGGCTGTATTTACAAGATTTTATGCCAATTCTTCCGTATGTACGCCTGTCAGATATGCCCTGCTCACAGGCCGTCAGGCGTATGAAAGTCCTTTTATTTCAATGCAAACCCCTAATGGCGAACCTGCCTTTATTCGATGGAATTCCTTTATTTCTCCGGATGAAAGAACCATTGTCGATGATCTGCACGACAGGAATTATGTGGCGGCATTTATCGGGAAATGGCATAACGGTGCCAACTTTAAGCCAATTCTAATCCCTTACTCACCAGAGGATTTTAACGATAGTCTGAAATATCAGAGAATCAGAAAAGACTATGCCTACATACAGAAATTCTTAACCGACAGCCTCAGATGGGATTATGCCGACAGAATTTTTTATGACAATCCTGCCATCCTCAACCTCGAATGGATGACAGAAGGAGTCATTCGATTTCTTGATAGTTATAAGGATAAGCCATTTTTCCTTTATCTCCCTTTGCCTTTTCCGCATGCTCAATATTATGACTTTAAAAACTGGGACCCGCTGATGACACCTGCCGGCATTCTGGAAAAAGCTCCCGAAAGCGGACATTCCTATCCGGAAGCAAAAAGAAAAAACAAGCTTCATTTTTTACCCGATGCATTCAGCATGGCCACTTATATTGATGATTTCATCGGGGTCATTCTGAACAAACTGAAAGAATACGGAATTGATGAAAATACTATGATTATTTTTACATCAGATCAGCAGACAAGGGGAAAATATACCTGCTACGAAACCTGCAGGGTTCCTACCTTTATTTATTACCCTCCGCTGATAAAACCCAAAACCAAAATTCATGAACTTTGCCTGATAACGGATATTTATCCCACAGTCCTGAGCCTGATTGACAAAAAAGAAGTTTCAATTCCCGGCTCAGACAGCAGAAGTCTGATAGCGCTTCTCTCACCCAAAAAAAATTCGGGTAAAATTCCCTGGCGGCAGGAAATTTATCTTGAAATATCGTATTCGAAAGCCATTGTTACAAAAGATTATAAATATATCGCCAACAGGCCTCCTCTGACTGCTATGGAAAAGATGAAAGCAGATGAACAAAGAAGTAAAAATAGTGGTACAAGGAGAAAAATCGGCTGGGATGGAATGGTCTGGGGATGGAATGGTCTGGTTTATAATTTAGACCTTGACTTCCCGGCTTATTTTGATGCAGATCAGTTATTTGACCTTAACAGGGATGTTTTTGAACAGAGAAATCTCGCCTATCTCCCTGAATATCAAAATGTAGTTAATGAAATGAAATTGAGGTTGAAAAACAAAATGAGCAATTATCCATTTAAGTTTGGAGAGTTCAGCGAGGAAAAGAGGACACTCCCTTGATTTTATTCAGAAAAGTTAATGCTTTGAGAAAAGTAAACCATATTAAAAACGTAACGAGAAGCTGAGCATGACTTCCCTTTTGGGAGGAAAAATATTGATTACCAGTGTATGAAGAGGGTCAACAAACCAATGATGTTTCATTTTCATCCTCATCTTTGCCTGATGACGTGCCTCTCCTATCAGCGAGCCAACTGTTGATGTAACAAGCATGTCATTTATTGAAGGTCGTTCAGTCCAGCTTTCAATCAGATATTCCCAGGTCAACGACATGGCTGTTGAAAACAAAAAACTACCGAACCAACCATAGCCGGATTCTCTTCCTCTTAAATAAGATTCCGAGCCCATCAACGGATGGGAAATATAATTCACCCAGAAAGGATCATCGTCAAAAACAGGCGGTTTGGTAAAAGCTTCTTTGAAATTGGAAAGACGCATGGGACTGTCAGCCATACCGCTTATCAGCAGAAAACCTAAGTCAAAAGCCATCACTGACATAATGTAAACAGGTGCTTTATGCCACTTGTAATAATCATTATCAGAATGATTTTTTTGAAACACAGCAGAAGAAAAATATTCTTTTTCAAAGGAATTCAATTGTGCATGTGTAATCTGAACACTAACAAGCATCAACAATATTATCTGAAAACTTTTCATCTTTAATCCTGAATCACATAAGTCAGCATATAGCCATCAATCAATTGATAATCAATAACTACATCATTTTTTTTACCATCTGTAACATAATAAGCCGAAACCTTATCTCCATCTTCATTGAAATCAAACGGGTCAATGACAATGTCTTCCCTGAAAATAAGGCCTTTTTTCCCATTCATTTTAAATACCGATTCCTTGGCACACCAGTACACATAAAGTTTCTTTATATCCGATTGAATATCAACTTGTTTCAATTCGCATTCATGTAAAAACTTAAGGGCAATATTAGAAATGACAGGCTTTATTTTTTCAATATCAACTCCAACCTTTTTTTTACTAATCATGGCAGCTGCATAATCGTAAGAGTGGGAGATGGAAATTTCGTAATCAAGGTTAACCAGATGAGGTTTTCCATGTTTGTCTCCATAAACTTCAATAAACTCGTCAGTTTTTAGTAAAGTACGCAGTAAAACACGACTGCTCAGCCAGTGAAGATTTCTTTTGTTCTTGTTAAGAGAATTATAAAACCTGATTTCTTCCTCATTGAGAATCAGTTTATTTTTTAATTCTTCTATACTTTCTTCGACCTTCCAGATACCTATCTGGGATTCCCATCGTTCCTGAATAACTTTCACCAGTGCCATCCGGCAAAACAATTAAAGGTTTTTGCCAAAAACTCTGAATTTCTTATACACTTTTCCGCCCATTTTTTCCATTTCGGCACGCATGACAGCGTTTTCTTCCAGTTCAAGGTGACTATCAATGTATTCAAAACCCCCTTTCCATGCCGATTCAATCATTTTCGTCCCCATTAAAACATCAAGCCCCTTTCCCCTGTAATCCTGATTGATGGCACCCAACAACAGACTAAGCCGCTTTGTTTTTTTCTGGGCATTCAGGATATGGAAAAATCCGAAAGGCAAAACATACCCTTTTGCTTTTTTCACTCCTTCGCTGATGTCGGGCATACCAATGACAAAGGCAATAATTTCATCTCCTTTCATGACAGATTTTACATATTGCGGCTTAATGACTGCCAGATAACGATTTGCAAAATCATCCATCTCTTTTTTTTCGAAAGGCATAAAGCCATAAATATGTGTAAATGTTTCATTGATAAGGGAAAAAATCGGACGTATATGTTTTTTAAGCTGGCTGCGTTTGGTGTATTCCACCAGTCTGTAATCGCCATTTCCGGATATTCGGGAATAAATTTTCTGATAAAAATCGGGCAGTTCCTTCGGTATATCGAGTTTGTAAACCACCAGATCAACCTCTTTTTCATATCCGCTTTTCATCATAAATTCAGGTGCTTTCGGGCTATTGTAATTAGAGGCAATCACCGGCAGGTACTCAAAGCCATCAATCAAAAAACCCTGAGGGTCTTTGTCAGAAAAGCCAAAGGGTCCCACCAGCCGCAAACAACCTTTATCTTTTGCCCATGTTTCAATTGCCTGAAGCAGGCTTATTGCAACCTCTTCATTTTCATATCCTTCAAACCAGCAAAAACGGGCATGATTTTCCTGTTTGATTTCATTGTAGCGATGGTTGATGAGCCCCATGATCCGGCCAGCAGCTTTACCGTTTTGATATGCCAGAAGCAAAATGGTATCCGAGTAAGAAAATGACTTGTTTTTCCGGGGGTTAAAATATATCCTGTCATCCATGTAAACCGGGGGCACCCAGTTTTTTTCATTCCGGTGAAGTTTTGCGGGAAGATGTATAAAAGTTTTTAAATCTTTTTTGCTTAAAACTTCCCTGATTTCAACTGACATGATTATTTTTAAATAAGGATAAAAAGAAAATATTCAATGAACAATAAAGGTATAGTTATTCCTGCTGAGAACTTGGCGAGCCCTGTTCCTGCTCAGCAGTCGATTCGGGCATTGGAGGTGCCATGTTTTCTATTTGTTCCTGCATTTTCGACTGACGCTCTTCAATGCTTTGTCCTCTGGGGATAAAGAAATTGGAAATAAGAATCACAGCAAGGATTCCGATGGCCACATACCAGGTTGCTTTTTCAAGAAAATCAGCAGTTTGACGAGCACCAACAATCTGAGTGGCTCCGCCAAATGTGGAAGATAGTCCCCCTCCTTTCGGATTCTGAGCCAGAATAAACAGCATGAGCACCAGTGCAGCAATAATCAACAGAATGGCAAAAAATGTTAACATTTTATTCGTCTATTTTATTTTCAAGGTTATTTATCAGGAGTGCAAAGTAATTACTTTTTTCAGGATAAATCAAACTTAATTTCCTGTAAATATTTATGGCCTTATCATATTTTTTAAGCCTTGTATAAATACCCGCAAGGGTCTCAGAAACAAACTCCTCTTCCTCAATGATGCTTTTGGCGGCTTTTTCAGAAGCATTGTAAAATTCAGCTTTCGGGCGTGTGATCTGTGGTTTTTGTTCCAGAAACTTATCTATCAGTTCGGTACTTTGTTTTTTAACAGGCGACTGAGCAATCTTCACTTCTAAATTTTCTTCAGGATCATAGGCAGTATTAAACTTTTGTGTAATTAAACTGTAGAGATTTGCCCGCTCTCCGGCATAAACAGCCGTTATCATCAGCAATTCTTTTGAAAATATACCCTCCTGCTGGTTTCTGGCTATCAGATACAGTATCCTTGCTGACTGAAAATAAGGGTAAGCATTCAGGCATTCTTCCAGCGCTTCAGCATCCGGATTTTTCATCAATGCAAATGGATTTTCAAGATAATGTTTAATTTTCCCCTGGTCCATGAATAACTACCAGTTATTAATTGCCCTGTTAAAAATATCCTGTATGATTGCATCGCTGAGTTCGTCAATCAGCTGGCTCTCAATTGAAGAAAGATCAAGATTACTGTCAAAATCGATGTATTGTGAAAACGAAATGTCGAAATTCTGATCAGGTGTAACACTGTTTTCAAAAACTACCCTGACGGTTACCGTCAGGCGGGTTGCGGCTGCCTTGTCGCTACTGGTAACGCTGGCTGGTCCTGTACGGTAAGACGTAATGAACCCCTTGAAAATGATTTGTCCATCCTGATCGGTATGGCTTAGATTCAGCTCCCTGATTATTTTTTCCTTGAGTTTTTCAGTAAAAGTATTTGCAAGTGAGGGGACAACTATGCTTGCCTGATTCACAAAGGGTTCAACAGTAAAGGTCTTGATGTCAGGGCTAAGTGTTGAACCTTTAAAACTGTATATTTTGCAAGACTGAAAAGAAGAAACGAGTATCAGGCTCACTACAGGGATAAAATTCATTAATAACTTGTATCTCAATATTAAAGGCTTACAAGTCTTCAAGTCCGTATTCTTTAATTTTTCTGTAAAGCGTTCTTTCAGAAATGCCCAGTTCAGCAGCAGCAGGTTTTCGTTTTCCTCTGTGCCTTAACAGGGCTTCCCGGATCATTTCCTTTTCCTTTTCGGTCAATGAAAGCGGTTCCTGAACTTCAGAAGCAACAGGTGTGGTTTCAACGACCTGAGGTGGAATGGGCATATTTCTGTTTTCAAAAATACGCATAGAGGGATCAATCAAAGCCGGTGTCCTGACCATTTTATTGGCGGCCAATTCCACAGTGCTTTCTATTTCCTCTCCTTTCGACCTGACCGTACTGATAACTTCATAAATCAATGCCTTCGTCTCTGTCAAATCTTTCTTGATGTCAATCAGAAACTTATATAAAATATCCCTTTCCTTGATACCATCAAAGGCTTCATTGACGGGGGTTTCATATCTGACCAGTTCTTTGGTACTTGTGTCTGGCAGATATTCTTTCAGAATATCAGGTGTGATTATTCTTTCCTGTTCGAGAATGGAAATTTGTTCCACCAGGTTTTTTAACTGACGTATATTTCCTGCCCAATATTGGCTTTTCATCATCTCAATAGCCTCAGGTGTAAATTCAATGATGGGGATGTTATACTTTTCTGCAAAATCGGTAGCAAACTTGGCAATCAGAAAAACCATATCCTCCTTACGTGCTCTGAGTGGCGGAATCTGAATAATGACAGTGCTTAAACGGTAATAAAGATCCTCTCTGAATTTATTGTTCTGTGCGAGCTGAAGCAAATCTTTGTTGGATGCGGCAATCAGACGTATATCTGTTTTCTGGACTTTTGAAGAACCGACTTTGATAAACTCACCTGATTCGAGCACCCTTAACAGACGCGACTGGGTTTCGAGAGGAAGCTCCGAAATTTCATCCAAAAAAATAGTTCCACCGTTAACGGTCTCAAAATAGCCCTTACGCGATTCATAAGCACTTGTAAATGAACCTTTTTCGTGCCCAAACAATTCAGAATCAATGGTCCCTTCAGGAATAGCACCACAGTTGACAGCAATAAAATTCCCGTGTTTTCTCCGGCTCAGGGAATGAATGATTTTTGAAAAGGCCTCTTTACC
>JAAYUY010000125.1 GCA_012517435.1 Sphingobacteriales bacterium
GTGGTAAAAGGAAAGCGAAAACCTTTGAAAGGAAGATGAAAACGGGACTCATTAGCGACCATATCTGACCATGCTTCCAGATAAGATTTATCTCTGAAATTCAAACGTTTATAACCAGATGAGGCCAGTTCAGCGCGGTAATCTTTCAGCAACTGAAGGTTCTCCTCAGTTATTTTGCCGGTCAGGGTAGCTGTTACAGGAATTTTAAAATCACGGCAAAGCCTGAGTAAGCTTTCGAGTTGTTTTTTACTTCCGTAAGGTTGAATGGTGGCACAAAAAGCATAGGGAGAGGCATCCGGCCATGGATGTATTTCAATCCTGGCGGTTTTGTTCCGGTAATAATCATCCAGAACATATTCGTAAAATTGTTCAATAGCAGCCATGTCCCAGAATCCACCCTGATTGGTAACATGCAAATAATAGGAAGATGGAAACAGAATGGCTGTACCATTTTCATAACTATTTTGAATAAAAGCAGGGAAATGAACATCATGCTGTCTCCATTCTGCAAATATTTTCAGTTTTTTTGAAAGGATAGAATCCGCCACCAACACCCAGGTATCTGTTTTGAGTGTGTCAGTGTTAAGTTCAGGTAATTTACCGGACGACTGAACCAGGCTAAATCCATTGATGTTTTGTTCGGATAAAATGACTCCAAAACAATTGCTTAAAGGCCAGTTCTGAGGTTGTAGCCGGCCATAAAGGCTGATGCGGTCGCTGCCTTCCTCATTATTTCTGCCTATGTTGTCGCCTGCAATCAGATAACCACCGTTTTTCACCCATTTTTCGATATTTTCCAGCTCGTCATCCGACATAAAGGTCAGGGAATATTCCCTGTCGGCATCATGATAACCGGCTGCTGATGAAAGAATAAGAATGTCGTATTGAGCAAGTAAGTCAGGATTAGTCAAAATTTTTCTGTCGGTATTGACCATCACGGCTCCGTGGGAATTGAAAAAATGAGACGCTACCTGAACGCCCGCAGGCAATGTGCCGTTTTGTAAAGTGTTTCCGGTGGTTACAAAAGCTATTCTCGGGATACGGTAATGATAGGCTTCCGTGTTCCTGTCATTTTTATGGCAGGAAGAAAAAAGGAGTATCGCAGTTAATAAAATTAAAAATGTTCTTGTTTTCATGGCTCCATGATTTCAATGGTTACTTCCTTTCCGGGAAAACAAAAGAGCATTGCTTCGCCACTATGCAGATTGTAAATGCCGTCACTGGCTGATCCGCTGACTTTGATAATTTTTGCTTTCGAACGGTATTTGACTGCCAGAGGGAGGTATTTATCAGGTGCATTGTCGGGCACTACACAATTTACAAAAATCAGATTATTGAAGTTTTTGGTTTTTATCGTGCATTGACGATAGCAGTTTTGATAGACCAGCAGTTTTTCAGGAGTGGTAATCCAGTATTTGTTGTTTCTGAAAAGGCGTATCAACCGGTGGAGTTGCTCTTCGGTTACAGTTCTCTGATTTCTGACCATTTCAGGGTTTTTGACAATTTTGTCAATGTAGAAATTATACCAGCCTTTTTCAGCGTTTAAAAGTGAATCTATCAGTTGATAATCTGAAGTTTGTTTAAAAAGCCTGAACCCGTTTTGATGTGAACGGTAATATGCATCTGTTTGGCTCATCGCTATCTGAATATCCTGAAAATCAGTAGGTTTGCTTTTGAATGGGAAGTTGTCGGGCAGAAGCACTGACGTACATTTTTTTCCTGTCCATTCATCAACAGCAATCATTTTGGTCTTTAAGGCCTGCACAAAATTTTCACTTTGATTTTCAGGCAGTTTAAAGATAAAATCACCTCCGGCTGAATCAATGGAAGCAGCAAGCGCTCTGTTGATATTGAACAGCGGATTTTTTTCATTTGATTGGGGAAGCTCCGAAATAATGAATGAAGCCTGTATGTCATACGTCAGCAGGGAAGGCAAGACTATTTCACGGATTGATTTTTCGGTAACATTAAATACAAGGCTGATGGCTCCCTGATAATCTCCCGGGTATGGCAAAAGGGTAAAATTCTCGTCTGTGGGTTCGGAATCTGTGTTTTGAGGAACTTTTTTTAATCGGGCAAATTCTTTTTTAAGGCTGTAATAAACTGGTTTTAAACGCATTTTGTAGGGAGGGTCAATCCAGCTATCCCATGTATAAAAATAAGTTCCTGATTCCGGAATTTTTTTTACCAGTTGGTCATTCTTGTCGGTTATAAAAAACTGAATATGAAAGCCATCTGTAATGCTGTAATCCATTTCGCGTGTTTTGGGATTGTTGTCGAGAACAGCATGGATGGAAGGATCGGTAACATTCAGCATTTGCCAGGTAAAACGAAGTTCCAGTATTTTTTTGCTGTTGTCCCAATACCAGTCGGCATTGGATGATGCCGGGGAGGATGAAATCCCGTAAGTCAGTTTGCCGCGGTTATGTTTGATCTCCGGGAATTTCTCTCCGGTAACAGATTCCCTTTTCCTGTTGGCCAGCAACCACTGGCTCACAAATTTCCCGTTGTTGTTATTAACCGAATGATAGGGGGGAACAATCTGCTCTCCCCTGTCGGTGAAAACGGTATAATAATCATCCACAAAAAGTTCAGCGTTTCCGGTATTTTGAAATTCTGCCAGAAACTCTATACCATGTTCATTTTCATCTTCCAGAAAGCGGAGTTTATGTTCGCCTTTTAATTTGTCGTAAGTATCAAAAGCAATGTATAGATTATGCTTTTTGAAATCAAAATCAGGCAGTTGTGCAAGAATATAAAAATAAGCCGGATCGGCTGAAAAGTTTACCTGAATATCTTTCCCTGTTTTCAGCTCAGTCCAGTCTTTGCCATTGGCATCAATAGTCTTTTTGATGCTTTCGCAGGCCACAATGCCGTAATTTTGTTCCGGGTTTTCGAGATTGTGCCATAATCTTCTGTTTTCAGCCGGCTCTTCAAAATCCATCACCAGCCAGTTGCGCTTAAACCATTCGTCTATCCATTCGAAATAAACAGCACCTGCGCATCTGGTATTATAAATATCGCGGGTCAACACTTCTGAAAGAACAGCCTGTTCCATTTCGCTATGCCCACCCTGGTCGAATCCCAGCGGAGTATAATGACTGTTACCCCTGCTCGATGGCAGCCCATATTCTGAAATGAGTAATGGAATACCCTTGCAATGCTCTTTCAGGTCGAGCAGGTAAAAATAAAAATTGTCCTTTTTTCCATCTGGTTTGATTGGATGACTGTATTTGGCTTCGTTACAGATAAAATCAGGGTAGTAGGGATAAACATGATAGCTGGCAAAAAAACCGGCTAAATAATTTGTAGTTTTATGAAAATGAGTAAAATCAAGACTTTTCAGGTCATTGTCATATTCCCTGACATATTCCGCTTCGATATATTCAGAGGAATGAAACATGGGATCCAGCGGCAGCCAGTTGACAAAAGAAACAGGTCTTTGAGTCTGAAAGGTCTGGGTTTCGTATTGTATGGCAAAGTCCATCATTTCTCCCAGCCACACCTCCATGGCATTTCCCTGATGAACATTGATAAAATTACCTCTGAATTCCGTTTTTTTCATCAGTCTGTTGGTTTTTTCCACTGCATCGGGTTCCCATTCCCTGCCCAGCAGAATACCGGCTACGTATTGTGAAATATCCGTCTGATATACCCCTGAAGCATGGCCTGGTTTTTCTGCCACGACAGCCTTACCATGAATCAGATTGATAACTTTGATGATTTCTTCCTGAAAATTTCTCACAAACTCCACATTGTAAAAATTTCCCTCTGCAGGAAGTTCTGTCCATACTCCCTGGAATAAATATAGTTTTTTTGAAAAATAACGCTGATTATGAACAGCCAGTGCACGGTAAAATTCCGGTGGCAGAACTGTATAAACCCTGATTACATTGGCATTCATTTCTCCTATCAATCTGAACCATTCAAGATATTGTTCAAAGCTCAGTGAAAACTCTGTCGGGAATTTTCCCGGGACAGCCGTCCCGATATTGACCCCTTTGAAAAATATTTTTTCCCATTGGTTATCTGATTTTAGAACTTCAAAATAATCCCTGTCAGCTTTAAAGGAATAAGTACTTTTTTGAGAAATGCCGGCAATTTCTTCAGCAGGCAAGGGGTTAAACAATGGTTTTGATTTATCTGTTACCTCAACCAGCTTTATTTTTTCCGAACGTATGTTTTCTTCTATTTTCATCATACTCCTGACTGTCAGTGCCAACAGGACGATTAAAATGGCAATAATCAGATATTTGGCTTTCATTAGAAATAAATGATGAGGTTTCCGAAAATTACCCTGTTTTTGTAATATGGATTGATAAATCCGCTGTATCCGGCAGAAATACTCAGGGATTTAAAATTATACCCTGTTTCTGTTTCCCAGTTAATATTGTCCACATTCAATGTTTTTGCTACGATACTTCCCGGATTCTGAACTGATTCTTCATAATAAAGTTCCCTGCCGATATTATAATTTCCTGCAGCATAAAAATAAAGTTTTTCATGGAAGAAAGCCTGATAAAAACCTGTGGAAATGCCTGTCAGTTTCCGGCCTTTTGGTGTGTAGTAAAGCGGAGAACTATAGGTGAAATCCATAAAAGAATAGTTCAGTCCGACTGAAAGGGATGGATTATTCAAAATCCTGTATCTGGCAGAAAATGTATACGTATAGTAAGGGTTAACATCCGGTTCATATTTCTGGTGTTCAAAGTCGGCAATTTCATTCTTCCGGGTGATGCCATACCTGAATGAAGCATTGAAAGTCAATTTGTTATAAATAGCCGATAGGTTATTTGCAAAATAATCCTGTCCTACCTGATTCCAGTAGTAAAAGTAGTCGTAGGCAGCAGCAGTGGTATTGTAAAATTTAAGGGTTTTGATTCGCCAGA
>JAAYUY010000126.1 GCA_012517435.1 Sphingobacteriales bacterium
AGATTTCGGAATACTGTGGCGATAGCGCTTTGATCGACATACACGAAAAGATTTTCTTCAATATTGTTGTATAAATTAATTCTTTTTGTCGTGATGGCTGTTTTAAATAATTCTGTTGAATGCTTAATTAAATCAGTCAGGTTAACATTTTCAAAGATAAATCTATGTCTCTCTGATTGCAGCAATGACCAGCGGAGAAGGTTCTCCAGTAAAAAATTCAGATTCTCACCTCCCTGACGGATGTAATTGATAAATTGCTTCGTTTCTTCATCAATTTTGTCTGACAGCTCGTTTTCAAGAAGTTCAGACAACCCAATAATACTTTGAAGCGGATTTTTGATGTCGTGTGCAATGATGGAAAACAATTTATCTTTTGTTTCATTAATCTCTTTTAGCTGACGGGCTTTTTGCTCTATTTCATCATTTTTTAACTGAAGAATTTCGTTGATTTTTTTCAGGCGTTTTCTTTTGCTATCAAGATAAATCGGAATGGCAATCAAGATCAGGACAATTAGAAATGAAATGATGATGCCTGCACTTAGTAGTTTAAGTCGTTGTTTCTGAAGTTCATTTGTAAGTCTGAGTGTTTCATTTTCTTTCTTTTTCGCTTCCAGTTCAAATTTGGTTTGTAGCCTGGCCAGGTCTTTACTTTTATCAATATTAAATTTTTTCCAACGTACATTCGTATAATGACTAAAATACTGAAGTGCTGAATCCGGTAATTTACTTTCCTGATAAATTTTTGATAAATTTAAAAAACTTACTTCCATATAGTCAAGAACGCTGTCTTTCAGTGAAATAGCAAGGCTCTTGTGAGCATATTCACTTGCTTTCTTGTAATTCCTCATCTTTAAATATACTAAACTCAGATTGTTGTAAATTCCGGCAAGATACATGTTTCCCGGTGTGTTTGCATATTCAGCAGCTTTGCTGAGGTAAAATATGGCAGAATCATAGTTATTAAGTTCGCGCCAGGCAGCACCTTTAATATCGTAAATGCTTACCAAAAAATCTTTATCATTTAATTCACTGTGAAAATGAATGGCAGAATCAATATAGGATAGTGTTTCTTTATATTTATTCAATTCAAAATAAACAGCGCCAAACCGGTCAAATATTGATTTGATGACAGCATAATGATTGTATTTTTTAGCGATTTTTAAGCCTGTATTCAGATATTCGAGTGCCTTTTCATACTCTGCCTGCGAACGCATTAACTCTCCGATAGAAAGATAGACAAATACCTGATTTTCGGTATTATGAGTTTTTTCGTAAAAGTTCAAAGAATTAAGATAAGCATCAAGGGAGGAGCGGGAATCATTTATTTTTGAATAAGCTCTGCCAAGTTTGTAATAAATCTCTGCTTTAAGATTAATGTTGCCCGAGTTCTCCGAGAGTTTACGGGCATGTTTCAGACAGTTAAATGCAGAATCAAAATTTTCAGACAGTAACTCATCGTATAGATCTAAATAGACTTCGATAAGTTTATCGGGCTGAAGTTGTTTTGTTTTAAGTAAATTTCTGAGGCTGTCTGCTGTACGGTTCTGACTGTAAACCGAAAAGCTTAACAATAAAATTAATAAAACCGGAAGTAATATTCTCATAACTGAGCCTGTTGGTTATTTGTCTAATGAGCCGAAAACCCTTTTCAGTATATCGGTGGTTCGGGCAACAGGATCATGGCGAATTTTCTGCTCTTCACCGGCAAGTTTCAGAAAAAGGCCATCCATGGCTTTTTCGGTTACATATTTTGCCAGATCGGTTTCAACTTTTTTGGTAAAAGGAATTTTATTATAGGCAGTCGTTACATCATCCCAGTATTTGGTTACCTGAAGCTGGTTGAGTACAGCCTGAACTTCAGGTTTGAAGGCAGCTGCAAGCTGTGCAGATGTTTTGTCTTTAAAATATTGGGTGGCTGCATTGTCGGGGCCTTTCAGAATACCCATCGCGTCAGTAAAACTCATGGTCATGATAGCATTGGTAAATATAGGCCCGGCTTTTACCACGGCTGCCTCCGCACCTTCATTCATCTTTTTGATAAAATCATCTACCAGTTTTCCCATGCCTATAGAATAAAGCTTATCAGCAACATACTGAGCTTCAGGTGGAAACAGAATCTTTACCAAAGGGTCGCCATAAAAGCCATTTGTTTTGTTGAGGATGCTGATAGCATTTCCGGTACCTATTTTAAGCGCTTCTTTCAGTCCGCTGATGACTTCTTCATTTGTCAACGGCTTAACTGTATTGATATTTTTCTGAATATCGGATAAGGTAAGATTTTGAAGCAGGTCGCACCCTCCCAGTAAAAATGTCGTGAAAATAAAAATGATGTATATTTTTTTCATGGTTTTGGTTTTTAGTAAGAGCAAAAGTAAGGGTTTTTATGCTAAGGTTATACTGTAATCTGAATTAAAATAAGAGGAAAACTTAAAGGATAAAGTATAATTCCATTAATCAAAGGTGGGCTTTTTGGGAATGGTAAAACAAATTTTTGTCCAAACATCCAGTTCGCTGGTTGCCCAGATTTTGCCCTTATGATTATCTACAATTTGTTTGGCAATGGACAATCCAAGGCCAGAGCCGTATTTAAAATCCTTTGGGGCGTTTTTTGCCCTGAAAAATTCATCAAATATAAATGGCAGATCTTCCGGAGGGATTCCTATTCCGGAATCAGAAACTTCAAATAAAATATTCTCGTAGCGATTGCGAACATTCAGGTTGACTCTTCCACCGGGTGGGGTGTATTTTATGGCATTGGTAAGTAAATTCATCAGTAATTCCTCAATAGCGTAAGGATTGGCGATAATTAAATTCGTACCTGGTTCAATATAGTCTTCAAAAGAGATGTTTTTATCTTTGGCAAGAATTTGAATAGCAGGTTTTATTTTATTGATTAAAGCCTGAATCGAAAATTCCTCATATTCAATTTTGTTCAGCAATTTTTTTTGAGTAAGATTTAAAAGGTTTTTAACAAAATGAGTCAGGATTTCTGTACGTTCATAAGCCCGCAACACAAATTCTTCCTGAACTTCATTCAAATCACCCTTGATTTTTGATTTTATTACCTCCAGACAACTTAAAATTGCAGCAAGATGACCTTTTATATCATGGGTAACCCGCTGAACATATTCATTTTGAATTTTTTCTTTCTTTTCGAGCTCAAGATTTGTTTTTACATAGGTTTCTTCACTTTTAATCGATTTGGAAATAATCCGGTTTGAAAGGCTGGCTATTATGATTGCAATGAGTGTAAATACAAAACAGTAACTTAGAATGTAAAGTTTATTAAGGTAAAGTTCGGGGCTTGTAAAACCTTGTAAATGATAATGTGGAAGAATGCCGGTATATTCAAAAAAAATAAGGGTAAAATAACAGAGTATGGCAAAAAAGGTATGAAGATAACTGATTTTTAGAGGATAAATAGAGCTTGAAACAATGATATGGAGATAATAAACGATAACAAGCGGATTTTCAATGCCTCCGGAAAAGTGAATAACTGCAGTAAGCAGTAAAAAATCTGAAAAAATCTGAAAATGAATCTCATTTTTTATTTGCAGGATAATATTGCTGTTTCTTTTATTGGCAATTGTTTTTATAAGGTAGGAATGAGCAATATTCAGTAAGATTAGGATGATGACAATAATATAAATGGCGATTTCATCAACTGAAATGTTGAAAAAGCGCTTGACTACATAATTTGAAACAGCAAGAACTATGATAGATGCCCAACGAATCCGGATAAACCATCTGGCAAAATAAACATGAGAAGGTATTAGTTTTTCATCCATGCATTGAAATGCTTAAAGATTAATAATTTATGACAAATGTACAAAATTATTTAAGCATTTCATTTAAAATGTCAGCAATTTCGTTTGGATCGGCTGGTTTATCCTGAAATCTGACATTGGGGAATAACTCATTATCTTCAACAGCTGAGTAAAGATTGACGCCCATCTGATCTCGCATTCCGGTCATAATTATAATGGGTAATTGACTAAATTCTTTATTTTGTTTAATCTGATGAAGGAGGTTGTATCCTTCGAGATTTGA
>JAAYUY010000127.1 GCA_012517435.1 Sphingobacteriales bacterium
ATGCTGTCGCCTGTAATATCAATATCATTGGTGTATTTTTTATCATTATTGAAATCAAACCTGACAGAATCGTCATAGCCCACAAAAGTCATGGCGTGGTCAACGGGGTCGCTCCATGCGGTAATAATTCTTTTTTTCTGTTCGTATTGCCCGAGTGGTATGGGGCGTGTGATGGCATTGGCAATTCCGGCAGAAAAACAGGCCAATCCACCGGCAGAAGAGCCGTTTCCATGGTCATACATCCATCTTTTCAGGGTTTCAAGCCCCTGAGGAGTCCCGATTTTTATTCTGTAATAATCACTTACCCGGTTTCCCATACCGCTTTCATACTTATCATATCCGCTCATCCAGCCATTGTCGCCCAAAGGATTCAGTCCGCCATAGGTCTTCAGGTTGGGGACACCGTTTTCCTTGATGATTTGCCAGCCATCCGTGTAATTGGAGCCGTTTTTACCGCTTCCTCCGTTCAGAAAATTGTAGGTATAATGTGAAGGGTATAAATTGACTGAGTCTGTGGAAGGCACTCCCCGTAAATAGTTTATTTCATAAGTAAAAACGTAAGCTACACCACTGTTTTGCGAACAACTGCCATCTGCCTGAAGGACAATGCTTCTGAAATAAGGCAGCTTTGCGTTGTTAATTCTGGACGGAAGGCTTGCCCTTTCCGTATTTTCCGGCAATACCAGCTCAGGTATTTTACTTATTTCAGCCTCAGAGAGTTCACGGAATCCACCCACTATCCACGGTTCTCCGAAAGGGTCAGGGTTTATATTCCTGATTGTCTGCCCCCATCCAACAAAAGGGAAGATGATAATCAGCAGAAATGTCTTTTTAATCATGCTTGTCTGCAATTAATTTTTGGGCAAACTTATTATTTTAATTGAAGAAGATGTCTGATCAGCCTTTATTTTCTTAATAACAATTCTCATCAGACAAGTGCAAAGATCAATTAATCCTTTAAAAAACAGCCATTCCATCAACCAGATGTTACAATCTTTTTAACAAAAATTCCAGCCGGAAGGCCTGTCAGCAGCCTAAATTGTCTCAATTTTTTCAGGAAGAAGTTTACCTCAAACAAAACAGGGTAAGTCTATATTTGCAGCCTGAAAAAATCATCTGTATGCATATAGAAATCAGGAATCTTGTCAAAAAATACGGGGAACAGGCAGCCGTGGATGATGTCAGTTTTGAACTGAAAAGCGGAGAAATACTTGGGTTTCTCGGACCAAACGGAGCAGGCAAAACTACTACCATGCGTATTATCAGCTGCTTCATTGCACCGACTTCAGGGGATGTTTTGCTCGATGGGACATCAGTATTCAACAATCCGGTTGCATTCAGAAAAAGAATTGGCTACCTGCCGGAGAATAATCCACTTTACTACGATATGTTTATTACTGATTTTCTTGAGTTTATGGCAGGTTTACAGCAGATGGAAAAATCGAGGATTCATCACAGAATCAAAGAAACGATTGATTTTGTCGGACTTGGAGCGGAAAAACACAAAAAAATCGGAGAACTTTCGAAAGGATACAAACAAAGGGTTGGGCTTGCTCAGGCATTGCTTCACGATCCAGAACTCCTGATACTGGATGAGCCCACCTCAGGCCTCGACCCCAACCAAATCATTGAAATCAGGGATCTGATCCGAAATCTGGGAAAACATAAGACTATCATTCTTTCCACACATATATTACAGGAAGTTGAAGCAGTATGTGATCGCCTGATTATCATCAACAAAGGTAAAATAGCGGCAGATTCCACACCGGGCCTGCTTCAGCTTCAGATGAGCGGTGGCTACAGGCTTCAGGTCGAAATTGAAGCTGATGTTCCGCAAAACAAAATTGAAGAATCGCTCAGACAACTTGAACATCTGCTCGAACTTTCGTCAATATCTTCAAAAAAAGCTCATTTTCAACTCACTACAGCAGAGCCTTACTTGCTGAAAAAGAAACTTTTTGAGCTTTGTGCAGAGAAAAAATGGTATCTGCTCGAACTTCACCAGAGCGAAACAAGGCTGGAAGATATTTTCAGACAACTGACCATTCAAAATTGAAAAACTATGGAAAGCATCTGGATTATTACCAAAAAAGAACTGAACAGTTTTCTCGATTCCATGACAGGATATATCCTGCTGGTGTTGTTTCTCGGCTTCAGCGGATTTTTCACCTGGCTTTTCGGCAACGACATTTTCATGATGAACGAAGCCAGTCTTCAGGTGTTTTTCAGCTGGAGTTACTGGACATTGTTTTTCTTCATTCCGGGTTTGACGATGAGAAGTGTGGCGGAAGAAATCAACAGCGGCACCATTGAACTGATTGGCACAAAAGCCATTTCATCAGCCCAGATGATTGCAGGAAAATTTCTGGCTTCCTGGTTGCTGGTGATGACAGCCCTTGCCCTCACCCTCCCCTACTACCTGACAGTCAGCTCTTTGGGAAAAGTTGACCATGGCGCTGTCTGGGGTGGTTATTTCGGTTTGATTCTGGTTAGCGGAGCCTATATCAGCATCGGTATTTTTGCCAGCAGCATCTCCAAAAATCAGATAATCGCATTTCTTACCACCTTGTTCATCGGCATTTTCTTTCAGTTTATCTTCGACCTCATCTCCAAGGCTTTCTTTGGCCTTCCTGCTGCCATTCTGAGCTATCTGAGCGTTTTTAACCATTATAGCTCTCTGCTACGCGGTGTTTTCGACCTGAGAGATATTATCTTCTTTATTAGCCTAATTGCAACAGGTTTATTTTTAGGCAACTATATGGTTTCACGCAGATTGTTAACGGAATAAAGCTATGTACGAAACGAAAAAAAATGCACAGCTGAGGATTGGCATCATCCTGCTCATCATCATTGTCATTAATATTCTGTTCAGCCTGATTTATTTCAGGTTGGATTTCACGGCTGATAAAAGATATACCCTCAGCACCACCACCAAAAATGTGTTGAAAGAGCTGAAGGCTCCTGTTACCGTAACTGCTTATTTTTCAGATAAATTGCCGCCAGATGTATTGTATATTAAAAACGACTTCAGGGATTTACTGACAGAATATGCCAGTTATTCGAGAAAAAAAGTGGTCTGGTCTTTTATGGATCCGTCAAAAGATCCGAGGGTCAAGCAAAAGGCACTTCAAAAAGGGATACAGCCCATGTTGTTGAATATCAGGAAGAAAGACAAGTTTCAGCAGCAGGAAGTTTTCATGGGTGCGTTGGTGCAGTATGGTGAAAAGTTTGAAGTAATACCCGCTATTCAGCCTGGTGCCCCCATGGAATATGCCCTGACCTTTGCCATCAACAAATGTTCGAAAACGGAAAAAGCACTGATAGGACTCGTTCAGGGTCAGGGAGAGGCTCAGCTGAAGGATATCAGTTACTTGCAGGAAATATTGTCGGACCTTTACCAGTTTGAAGAATTCACACTCACCGATACCTCAGTCATTCCTTCCAGATATAAAGCCATTGCGATTATCAATCCGACCGATTCTTTTACAGAAAAACAACTGAAAGAACTTGACGGCTTTATGGGTGCCGGTGGACGTCTGTTGCTGGCTTACGGATTGGTAAAAGGAGACCTGAGCCAGATGCCTCCCATGGCCAACCTGAATGCCACCGGTATTGAAAACTGGCTGAAAACCTATGGCATTGAACTCTTGCCGGATATGGTTTACGACCTGCAAAGCTCCCAGATTACAGTCCAGCAACGTCAGGGAAATTATATCATTAACACTCCTGTTGACTTTTTTTATATCCCGTTTTTCAGCAATTTTGCCGACCATCCGGTTACCAAAGGCCTCGAATCCATGATTTTACCTTTTGTTTCCGAAATAAAAATCAACAGTCACGACACTAACATCAAAATCACCCCGCTCCTGATGAGCAGCGACAAAGCCGGCAGCGAAAGGGTTCCTTTTTACATTGACCTGACGAAACAATGGTCAGACAACGATTTTAACCGTTCCTCCATACCCGTGGCAGTGGCTGTGGAAGGTAGCCGCTATGGCAACCATAAAGCAAAGATGATCATCATCACCAATGGCGATTTCTTCCTGAATGATGAGCAGGGACGACTTCAGGGTGCTCCCGACAACCTCAACTTCATTGCCGGAGCCATCGACTGGATTTCAGATGAATCAGGACTTGCCGAACTGAGAACCAAAACCATACAGACCCGCCCCCTCAGGCAAATCAGTGAAAGCAGAAAAAACTTTATCAAATATCTGAATGTCGTTTCCCCTATTCTCATTGTCATCCTGTATGGCATACTCAGGTGGAGAAATCAGAACAGAAAAAGAAAGCAATTTTTAACGGAAATTTAGGATATGAAACTGAAAAACAGTCATTTATTACTATTGCTCGGACTTCTGATACTTATCGTGCTGGTGATTTATTTTGCCGGGAAAAAGTCGCGGCAAGGTGATTTACCCGATAAATTCATCTCTTTCAGCAGTGAAGACATTCAGCAATTGGAGATTATCCCTGCTCATCAACAATCTGAGGCTTTCAAAGTCGTGAAAATTAACGGCAGGTGGTATGTTCTCTTTAAAAAAAGTAAAATGATGGCGGATTCTTCATTTATTGACCGGACTTTTGCTGAAATTGACAAACTCATTCCTTCTCGTCTGATATCTGAATCGAATGAAGACTGGAAAACCTATGGGGTTGACAGTAGCGGGACCCTGCTGATCCTGACATCCGTAAAAGGAGAAAAAGCAAAAATTATCATCGGAAACATGACTTTTCAGGACAACATTTATGTCAACACCTATATCCGTCAGCCGGAAGACAACAGGGTTTTTGCAGCCGAATGTTACATGGAAGGCACTGTCAGAGCTTCAATGGACTCATGGCGGGAAAAAAAGATGACCATGCCCCTTTATTCTCTGAATTTTCTGGAAATTCAGTCTGATGACCCTGCCGGTAAAGTCATCAGCATAAAAAAAGAAGGCAACATCTGGAAAGCCGGACAAAAAGATGCCGACACCTCAGTCGTCAATTCCCTGATAAAAAAATTGGCAAAAATCAATGATCTGCCTTTACTTAAACCGGGATTAGCACCCGGCACGAAAGCAGAACTGACCCTGACACTTGACTATGTTCAGCGATTTAAAACAACCCTGTATTGTTATCCTGATAGACAAGGCTTTCTGATTGGTTCTTCCGTTAACCAAGGCAATTATGTTGTAGCCGATTCTCTCTTTTATAGTGAATTTAAATCGTTGATATTCAATCTGAAATAATTTTTCAACTCCTTTCAAAATTTTGCCTGATGAAAAAAAAATCAAACAGGTCAAAGACAAAAAGCATTCTTATTGACTACCTATTACTGTTTATAGGTATTTTATCAGCCGGTTTTGGATTAAAAGGCTTTTTACTCCCGAACAATTTTATTGATGGCGGAGCAGTAGGTATCTCCCTGTTGATTGCCCATTCAACCGGAATACCTTTATCGGTGTTACTGATTGTGGTCAACGCTCCCTTTATTTTTCTCGGAATCAGACTGATAAGTAAGGAATTTACGGTTAAAGCTATCTCAGGGATTATTTTGCTTGCGCTGGCTGTTCAGTTTTTACCCTATCCTCAAATCACTTCCGATAAACTGCTGGTAGCTGTTTTCGGTGGATTTTTACTGGGAGCAGGAATAGGTTTTGCGGTAAGGGGTGGCGGTGTCATTGACGGTACCGAAATTCTTGCCATCTCACTCAGCCGAAAAACAGGCATGACCATCGGAGATATCATCCTGATTATCAATATTATCATTTTCAGCGTAGCCGCTTATCTTCTTTCAGTCGAAAATGCACTTTATTCCATGTTAACTTATCTATCTGCCTCAAAAACAGTTGATTACATTATTGAAGGGGTGGAAGAATTTACAGGAATCACCATAATTTCCGACAAAGCCGAAGAAATACGGGAAATGATCACCATGAAACTCGGGCGTGGGGTTACCATTTTCAAAGGCGAAAAAGGACTCAAAAAAGATCATGCTTCAGAGCCAATCAATATTGTTTATACAGTCATGTCGCGTCTCGAAGCCGTCAGGTTAAGCAATGAAATTGAACTTATAGACCCTGCAGCTTTTATCATCAGCCATAAAATCAAAGACACCAAAGGCGGAATGATAAAGAAAAGAATTTCAATGAGATAGAGCAAATTTTCATGTTTAGTTTTTGCCGCCTCCGGTCTTTTTTCCAGAAGTAACGAAATTTTTTTGCAGCGCCAATATTTATGTATGAAATGACAAGTCTTTGACCTCCATTTGCTTTTCTTTTTAACTGATTTATCTCAGAAGACGTAAGTGCTATCCCCTTGAAAAACAAATCAACCCAGATTACGCAATAAGATTTTTTCTAATGCTTAGCAATAAGTAATTTTGTTGAATGAAATTTAATATAAAGTTTACCAATAAAGAGATTACACCGTGGTCAGGTTTAGTCTTTTTGCGAAATATGATGAGAAAAATG
>JAAYUY010000128.1 GCA_012517435.1 Sphingobacteriales bacterium
CCCAGGGGTTTGCCCGTAATAATTTCTATTAAAATGGTAATGACATGTCCACCGTCAAGTGCCGGAATCGGCAAAAGATTCATGAATGCCAGAATGAGAGAAAGAAGTGCAGTTATCGTCCAGAAATTCAGCCATATCCACTCACCACCATAAATTGTGGCAATACCAACAGGGCCTTTGAGTGCTTTTCTGGGATCAACCTCACCCTTAAACAACTTGACAAAGCCAAGAGTATTTTCCTTAAGCATGAACCATGCACGGTTATTCCCGACCTTAAATGATTCAAAAAATCCGTAATAATGTGTGTCGGTAACCACTTTAAATTCAGGATAAAACCCTATTTTCCCGTTTTCATCAATTTCAACATTCTGTAAAACAAGGGTATCTGAATTTCTTAAAACAGTCAGGTCAACTTTCTTTTTGTTTTTTGCCAGACGGTCCACAAAGTCGTAATAATACATTACAGGCGTATCATTTACAGCAATGATGACATCCTGAGCCTTTAATCCGGCCTTATCGGCATTGCTTTTCGGCTTTACCTTCCTGACATAGAAGTGATAGCCGGGCTGAATAAAATTGTTCAA
This sequence comes from Sphingobacteriales bacterium, assembly GCA_012517435.1. NCBI lineage: Bacteria > Pseudomonadati > Bacteroidota > Sphingobacteriia > Sphingobacteriales > Sphingobacteriales bacterium. The sequence goes on from JAAYUY010000128.1 coordinate 585, forward strand.
ACCTTCATCCACAACTTCATTCAGAAAGTTTTCAGGTGTTTGAATGACTGTATCTTTTCCGTTTCTCCTGATTTCCACTTTTGCATGGTTAGACAAAAGAAGCTGATAGCTGTAGAGATCCGAAAATTCATTCAGCTGCGAAACAGGTTTATTGTTGATACTGATGAGTGTATCCCCTGTCTGAAAACCAACTTTTTTGCCATAATCAAGTGCCACAATAGCCGGATCATTCTTTGACAAAGGAATGGTAACATCTCCGGTCTTCAGAGCAATCATCGAAAACATGAAAATGCCAAGAATCAGGTTCATAAACACACCGGCTACCATCACAATCAGCCTTTGCCATGTTGGTTTTGAACGAAACTCCCATGGCTGTGGCGGTTGCTTCAGTTGCTCCTTATCGAGTGATTCATCAATCATACCCGAAATTTTCACATAACCGCCAAGAGGAAACCATCCCAGGCCGTATTCCGTTTCGCCCCTTTTAAAACTGAAAATTTTTGTTTTTCCAAAATCAAAGAAAATGTAAAATTTTTCAATTCTCATCCCAAAAGCCTTGGCTGCAAGAAAATGCCCAAGCTCATGAACAAAAACAAGAATGGATAAGCCGAGCAACAACTGCCCGATCATGACTAATGCCTGCATAAAGTGTTACTATTTTTTAAAGATGACAATTTACTCTGAAAAATTAAGAAAACCAGCATTTATGCAATATCACTGCCAGTAAATGCCTCTGCAAAATTGCAGTTTATTTCCTGATAAAAAGAACCCTTAATTGATACAATTGTTTTTTCTTTGTACAAGCTTTTAACGAACTAAATTCAATTAAAAATGAAGAATTTACTGATAATTTTACTGGCTTTCTCGCTGGTCTCATGCAGTTACCACAACAAATACAAAAAGGAAAGCATACGCCACAACCGACTTGTGCTGGCTAATGCCTTTTCCACTGGCGACAGGCAGACAGCTATTGCTGCCATTCAAAACATACTGGCTTTTGATACGGTCAACATGGGGCTTCTCGATACCCTGTCAAAGCTTTATGTTCAGCTTGATGACCTTGGCAGTGCTTATCAGACGGCCTCAAAAATGATTAAAATCGATACTGCCAATCTCGATGCACTTGAAGTTTATGGTACTATGGCCTCCCGATTAAATAAATCAACAGAAGCCCTTCAGGCATTTACCAAACTGTATAACAAAAAGAAAAATACAGCGTTTTTATATGAAATCGGAGTTCAAAGCTTCAATACCGGTAATCCGCAGAGCGGTAAAATCGTTATCGAATCTTTATTAAACATGCCTCAGGCGTTGAAAGATGTTTATGTGGTACGTCTGGGTCCTTCCAATTATATCAGTGTTCCAGTTATTTCCATGGCTTATTATTTCCTCGGAACATGGGAAGAAATAAATGGTAATAAAGAAAAAGCCAAAGAATATTACCGCAATTCCCTGAATTTTGCTCCCGACTTCAGTCTTCCCCTTGCCAAACTCAGGTAAGCACTATTTTTTTGATTTTCACGTTTGAAGTGTAACTTCTGTCATGATGAAAAAATATTCGGTCTATATCATTATCTTTCTTTGCCTCGTGGTCATCTGGCAGTTTTTTATGTTTAATACCATTACTTCCCGTGAGAAACACCGCAGTGAATTTCTGGAACATTATCGTGTATATTCACTGGAATTGCCTGATCATCTGACTTTTGCAGGGGAAAATGTGCCGCTTGAATCGGAGGATGTCCGCGAAAGACTCGACCGTGAATTACTGGTGAATGTTTACTGGCAGTCAAATACCTTACTCAATATCAAACGGGCTTCCCGCTGGTTCCCGGTCATTGAAGCCATTTTAAAGAAGAATGGTATTCCGGACGATTTTAAATATGTCGCCATGGTAGAAAGCGGTTTTCAGAATGTTACCTCTCCCTCAGGGGCACAGGGATTTTGGCAGTTTCTGGAAGAAACGGGAAAAAAATATGGTCTTGAAATCAATGAATATGTCGATGAAAGATACCATGTCGTCAAAGCCACCGAAGCTGCCTGTGCTTATTTCAAAGAAGCTTACGGATACTTTAATAACTGGACATTAACGGCTGCTTCCTACAACATGGGAATAGGTGGTATTGTCAATCAGTTAAACAAACAAAAAACGGCTTCTTTTTATGACCTCTATCTGAATATCGAAACAAGCAGATATATTTTCAGAATACTTGCGGCCAAACTCATATTTGAAAATCCTGAAGATTATGGCTTTTATGTTTTGAAAAGTCATCTTTACAAGCCATACAACACTTATCAGGTCATAATCGACTCTCCTCTTACTTCCCTTGTCGATTTTGCTCTTTCTCAGGGGATTACCTACCGGACATTAAAATTGCTCAATCCATGGCTGCGTTCAACTGAATTGCCCAACAAAAACAAAAAAGTCTATTACATTGATCTGCCTGAAAAAAACAGCACTGTTATCGAAGAAGAAGATAAAGTTGGCGAACCAAAGAAAGAAGAACCTGTCCGGATTTATGAACCAAAACCTGACAGCATTGTTTATTTCACAGCCGAAAGAAACATGAAACTGAAAGAAATTGCCGTTTTATATCATGTCAGCGAAGCACAGCTGAAAGAATGGAATTCATTAAAATCTTCAAAAGTTAAAAAAGGGAGCTGTCTCAGAATAATAATCAGGAAATAAATATGGATGACGTTTTTGAGGAAGGGAAAATCAGTATTTACGGAGCTTGCGAACATAACCTGAAAAACATCAGTCTTGATATTCCAAGAAACAGGCTGGTAGTGATCACCGGCCTCAGCGGAAGCGGTAAAAGCTCGCTTGCCTTTGATACTCTTTATGCCGAAGGTCAAAGGCGTTATATGGAAACTTTTGCTTCCTATGCCCGCCAATACATCGGAGAAATGAGACGCCCTGAGGTGGAAAAAATTGAGGGACTTAGCCCCGTCATCTCAATTGAACAGAAAAGCGGGAATAAAAATCCCCGTTCAACAGTCGGAACCATTACTGAAATTTATGATTTTCTGCGTTTGCTTTATGCCCGCATTGCCGATGCCTACTCTTACCTCAGTGGTGAGAAAATGGTCAGATATACGGAAGAACAATTGCTGGCTGCCATTTTTGAAAAACACTACAACAAACTGATTAACATTTACTTTCCGGTTGTTAAAGCCCGTAAGGGACACTATCGTGAACTGTTTGAACAGTACAGGAAGCGAGGTTATACAAAAGTCAGGGTTGACAGAAAACTGCGGGAAATTCAGCCGGGAATGGAAGTCAGCCGCTATCAGATACACGACATTGAAATATTGGCAGACAGGGTAGTCATTGCCCCGAAAAATGCTGAAAGATTAAAATCTTCCATTCAGCTTGCCCTGAAAGAAGGAAAAGGAACTATTCTGGTAACAGAAGAAGACTCTCCGGAAGTATTTTATTACAGCCGCAATTTGATGGACCCGATAAGCGGATTGTCTTATGATGAACCCCAACCCAACACTTTTTCATTCAACTCTCCCTATGGTGCCTGTCCGGCCTGCCAGGGACTCGGTAAAACCTATAAAATTGATGAAGAAACAATTATTTTAAACGAAAATAAAAGCATCAGGGAAGGCGGATTGCTGATTATTGATCCCAAAAAAGACCATTGGACTACTGCTATCATTAAAGGCCTCGTTCTCCGTTATCAAATCGACATCGATACCCCTGTCAAAGACCTGCCAAAAGATAAACTCGACAAAATTCTTTATGGCTCGAATGATGAGATACTTATTAAAACAGCCTTCATGGACTATGAACTGAAATTTGAAGGACTGATAAAACGTTACAAAAATCTCATCAACAATCAGGAAAGCAGCCACATCAGGGAAGATCTGCTGGAATTTATTCCCCTCGTCATCTGTGAGGATTGTGGAGGATCAAGGCTGAAAAAAGAAGCCCTCTTTTTCAGAATAGATGAAAAAAATATTTATGAAGCCGCTTCGCTGCAACTGAATGATTTTTACAACTGGATAGTAAAGCTGGAACAACAATTAACCGGAAATAAAAAAATTATCGGGACAGAAATCCTGAAAGAAATCAGGGAAAGGACTTCATTTCTGGTGGATATTGGTTTAGGGTACCTGTCGTTGTCGAGGCCGGTGGCCTCTCTCAGCGGAGGTGAAGCCCAGCGTATCAGACTGGCCACTCAGATTGGCTCGCATCTGATAAATGTTACCTATATTATCGATGAACCCAGTATAGGCCTTCATCAACGCGACAATCACCGGCTTATCAACGCCCTGAAGGAATTGTCACGCATAGGGAACAGTGTCATCGTGGTTGAACACGACAAGGAAATGATGCAAAATGCGGATTTTATTGTAGATTTGGGTCCTGGGGCAGGTATTCATGGCGGCAACCTCATCGCCACAGGGACACCCGCTCAGATTAATCAATCTAAAGGTATCACTGCCGATTACTTGTCAGGTGTTAAAAAAATTGAGATTCCTAAAAAAAGAAGAAAAGGAAACGGCCTTTTCCTCGAATTATCGGGAGCCAGAGGGCACAATCTTAAGGATGTTCATCTCAAAATTCCGCTTGGTACGCTCGTTTGTGTGACTGGAGTTTCGGGAAGCGGCAAATCTTCTCTTATAAACGAAACATTATATCCTATCCTGAAAAACAGGTTTTACAGAACAAAAACACCGCCTCTCCCCTACAGCGAAATCAAAGGCATTGAAAACATTGACAAAGTCATCGAAATTGACCAGCAACCCATTGGCCGTACCCCCCGTTCCAATCCTGCCACTTACACAGGTACTTTTTCACTCATCAGAAATATCTTCACTGAACTGCCTGAAGCAAGAATACGCGGTTATAAGCCCGGACGTTTTTCTTTTAATGTGAAAGGTGGCAGATGTGAAGAATGCGAAGGAGCCGGAGAAAAAACTATTGAAATGAACTTTTTACCCGATGTTTTGGTTACCTGCCCGAAATGTCTCGGAAAAAGATATAACCGTGAAACTCTTGAAGTCAGATACAAAGGGAAATCCATTAATGATGTTCTCAATATGACTCATGAGGATGCACTGGAATTTTTCAGCAATATTCCTCAACTGAAACGAAAACTGAAGACCATGGTGGATGTCGGGCTGGGATATATTACGCTCGGACAAAGCTCCGTAACACTCAGCGGTGGAGAAGCACAACGGGTCAAACTGGCTGCCGAATTAGCCAAAAGGGATACCGGAAAAACAC
>JAAYUY010000129.1 GCA_012517435.1 Sphingobacteriales bacterium
GGAGGTCTGATGCTGGGTGTCTTTTTTATGGCTACCGATATGGTTTCGTCTCCGATGACACCTGTAGGTATGATTGTTTATGGGATAGGGTGCGGAGTGCTGACCATGCTGATACGTTTGTTTGGTGCATATCCTGAAGGCGTTTCATTTGCCATACTGTTGATGAATGCCTTTGTTCCCCTGATTAATGCAGGATTTAAACCTAAAAGATTTGGTGAAAAGATAGTTAAAAAATAATAAAATGGCATCCAAAAAAGAGTCCACATTTGTCAATATGACTGTTACCCTGGCGGTAATCACCATTACAGCTTCTGTAGCACTGGCCGGGGTTTTCAACCTGACAAAAGAAAAAATTGAGCAGGCAAAAAAGGAAAAACTTCAGAAAGCCATTTCGTTGGTGGTTCCGGAATTTAATAATGATGTCGGAGCAGAAAGTTATGAGGTAGCCTGTGATGGGCCTGACAAACTTGTGTTTTATCCGGCTAAAAAAGATGGTAAACTGGTAGGAGTAGCCGTAAAAACCTATACTGACAAAGGTTTCAGTGGAAGGTTTGTCATCATGGTCGGCTTTCTGCCCGATGGTGTGATACAGAATACCGCAGTTCTTGAGCATCACGAAACCCCCGGTCTGGGTGATAAAATGGATGTGTCAAAATCAAAATTCCCGGTTCAGTTTAACGGTAAAAATCCTGAATCATTTAAGCTGAAGGTGAAAAAAGATGGAGGTGATGTAGATGCCATTACAGCTGCTACCATTTCTTCAAGGGCATATTGTGATGCCATTCAACGGGCTTATGATGCTTTTGTAAAAGAAAAAAATGAAGGAGGTTTAAAATGAATAAGAACCTGAAAACCTTTACAAACGGATTTATTAATGAAAATCCGATACTTGTATTGTTGCTGGGGACGTGTCCGACATTGGCAGTAACCTCCTCAGCATATAACGGACTTGGAATGGGACTGGCTACTACTTTTGTGCTGTTTTGTTCCAATGTGGTCATCTCTTTAATAAAAGACCTGATTCCTTCAAAGGTCAGAATACCGTCTTTCATTGTGGTGATTGCTTCTTTTGTAACCATTGTTGACCTGGTGATGGCTGCCTACGTTCCTGCTTTGCACAAACAACTGGGGATTTTTATCCCTTTAATTGTGGTCAACTGCATTGTTTTAGGCCGTGCTGAAGCTTTTGCTTCAAAGAACAATGTTTTTTCTTCCCTGCTCGATGGTTTAGGCATGGGACTTGGCTTTGCACTTGCCTTGACAGTCCTTGGCGGAATACGTGAAATTCTGGGTGCCGGACAGTTTTTTGGGATGAATGTGCCGGTTTTCCCAAAAGACGCTCAGGGGAACCCGGTTACCATACTTGTGTTTATTCTTGCTCCCGGTGCTTTCATTGCGCTGGGTTATCTGATTGCTTTTGTCAATAAATACCTTAAATCGAACGGATGATGGAATACCTTATCATAATTATTTCTACTGTGTTTGTCAATAATATTGTATTGACACAGTTTCTTGGAATCTGTCCTTTTCTGGGTGTTTCCAAAAAAACCAGTACAGCTGTCGGAATGGGTGGTGCTGTTTTATTTGTATTGACGCTGGCGACACTTGTTACCTATATTGTCAGAAAATCCATTCTTGATCCGCTTGGACTCGAGTTTTTACAAACCATTTCATTTATTCTGGTCATTGCGGCACTGGTTCAGATGGTTGAAATTATACTTAAAAAGGTGAGCCCCTCTCTTTATCAGGCACTGGGTATTTATCTTCCGCTAATCACGACCAACTGTGCTGTGTTGGGGGTAGCCATTCTGACCATTCAAAAAGACCTGACCCTGATTCAGGGAGTGGTTTATGCCATCGGAAATGCCCTTGGGTTCGGCTTTGCATTGGTCATTTTTGCAGGCATCAGGGAACATCTTGAACTTATGATGGTTCCGAAAGGAATGAGAGGCGTTCCTATTGCTCTTGTGGTTGCCGGTATCTTATCACTCGCCTTCATGGGATTTGCCGGAATGGTTAAATTTTAATACCAGACTATTTCTGGAATTAAATATAAACGCAAACGAAGCTGAAGCAGGATAATTGTTAAAGCCTGTAATTACAGACTTTTGATTAAAAGCTAAGCTCGAAAGATTTCGTTGTATTAATCCTCTTCATCCTCTTCTTCGGTATTGTTTTGAGCACTCACGGCAGCAGAAGGATAATGATTGTCTGCGCGAATCTCTGTATGCCTTATTTCCCCTCCTGAAGTTCCTGTCAGTTTACCAAAATAGATGACCACAAATGCAAAAATCAGCACAGCAATAGCAATAATGTTTGAAAATGATTTTTGTCTGAAGTTTACCCATAAGCCAATCAAAGAAAGACCGCCCAGGAAATACGTCAGAATGGAAAACAGTTTGGCTTTTTCTTCGTGTCTTTCAATAAAGGATTCGGTAACACCGCTGATATTTTTTACGACATCTTCGGCTCCTTCACCACTTACCATAGCGGCTACTGAAGCCAACGAACCGATAATAAAAATCAGGTAAGCCGTTCGCTTTACAGGGTCAGATTTGATTAATAACCCTGTAAGCAGTACAATTATACCCACTATCGGGAAAATGATGGGTAAATGATTGACCACCAAATGAAAATGAGCTGCATTCATAGTATTAAAGTTTAAAGATTAAACACTGACCCCAAAAATATATCCTACTAAGGCAGATAAAACCATAGCAATCGTTCCCCAAATGACGATTCTTAAGATGGCTTTCCCCGATCTGGAGCCACCGGTTTTTGCGGAAAACCATCCAAGAATGACCAATGAAATAATGGTAAATCCATACAGGTAATATTCCATCCATGAAACGGGAGCAAAAACAGAAAGGAGGAGAGGTAGCAGGCCACCCGACATAAATGCTGCACCCGAGGCCAATGCTGCCTGAATTGGTTTTGCCTTTGTAATTTCGTTAATACCTAATTCATCGCGAATATGTGTTCCTAATGCATCTGCTTCCGTCAGTTCTTTGGCTACCTGCCAGGCTGTATCTTTCTTTAATCCTCTTTTTTCGTAAATTTCTGCTAAAATCTTCATTTCAATTTCGGGCATCTGTTCAAGTTCCAGTTTTTCTCTTTCAATATCAGCCTGTTCAATATCGGTTTGGGAACTGACCGATACATATTCTCCTGCTGCCATGGATAAAGCTCCGGCTACCAGACCTGCTAAAGATGCCAGAAGAATAGGCTCTCTGGTGGTGCTTGCTGCTGCCACACCGATAGCAAGACTTGAAATCGAGATGATACCGTCATTTGCGCCTAAGACTGCTGCTCGCAGCCAATTACTTCTGTGGATATAGTGACTATCCAGATAATTATCTATAGTTATCATCTGTTTTTTTTGTGGTTCAGCAAAATTCAATGTTTGTGCCACGGATTATCTATCTTCCTGTTATATGAGATGTTCATTTTTGTCACCTTAAAGTTGTTTTCCTTGTTGTAATAGCAGATTATAGAAGCTTTCATCAAATAACTGTATGTGTGCATGTTAATAGTATTTTACTGGCTGCTGATTTCCTGCAATAGTTTGTGAATTGCCATTATTGTTCTAATCTCTTGATGTTTAAATTAAAAGCCAATGATTTCATCTGACTGATGGCTGTTTGATTAAGTCTGACCAATCTTTCGGATTGAGATAAACCCATCTTGATAAATTCGGCATTAAGGCTTTCCAGATTTGCTAAAACCAATAGCTGTTCGATGGTAGCATAATCTCTGATATTGCCTTCTGCTGCCGGATTCTCATCACGCCATTGTTTTGCTGTCTTTCCAAACATGGCTACATTCAGCACATCTGCTTCGCTGGCGTAAATTTGATTGATTTGTTCTTTACTGAGGTTTTCGGGAATAATATTTTCCTTGATTGCATCGGTGTGAATGCGGTAGTTGATTTTGGCAAGGGTCCGGTGTAAATCCCAATTAAGTTTAAGACGGTTGTTTTCTTCGTCTTTTA
>JAAYUY010000130.1 GCA_012517435.1 Sphingobacteriales bacterium
AAGGAGGGTTTTAATGCCTATTGAAATTAAAGAAACCGTTTTTGAATGAAAATAATATAAATCAAAATGCCTGGTAATATAAATGATCAGCAAAGTCAGAATGATGAGTATAACTTTGTGAATCAATGCAATACCTCCTTTTTCCACATATCCCTGAAGCTCCTTTTTAATATAATTGTTCATGACAAACATATTAACCACATAAGCCAGTGAAGCAGCCAGGGCAATTCCGCTATGTCCAAGCTGAGTCGTTTTGACCAGCACAACAGAGAAGAGAATATTCAGAAAAGCACTGATAACCGATATGTTCAGGGCATACTTGTTTTTATCAAATACCGACAGAACCCTTTTGTAATAACCCACAAGACTCATGGGTAACAATCCCACACAATACATGGAAAAAGCATCAGCCGTCAGTTTCAGAGAGGTGGCAGAAAACTGTCCCCGCTGATACACAATGTCGATCAGCTCAGGAGAAATTACCATAAAAATAGCCGTAAAAGGGAAGAAAAACAGTATATACAGGTTAAGGCCTTTCTGATAAACCTTGTTAAATCCCTGCAAATCACCGGTAGCCCTCAGGCGGTTAAGTTCAGGATTGATACCCCTTGTAATCGACAAAGAAATGATGGCAAAAGGCAGCTGAAAGAGTCTGATAGCATAAAATAATGAACTGGTTGAACCTTGTACAAGTGTTGAAGCGAAAAACCTTCCGAATACCTCCTGTATTTTGTCAAAAACAGCATTGAGGGTAATAAACCTGCTTTCGCGCTTAACCGATTGATAATCATTTTCCTTGTCTTTGAGCAAACGGAAATGGTACTTAAAACCTGTTTCTTCCCTGAATTTTTTATTTATCAGAAAAGGAATCTGAATGAGCATTTGCAGAAAAGCCCCAATCACGTAGCCCAAAGCAATGGAATAGCCACCGATAAGGGGTTCGAAAACGGCCACTCCGACAATAACCCCCACACTCAACATCATGGGAGCAAAACCAAAAATCCAGTTTTTTTCAAAAAAATTCAAAATGGAGCCAACAAAAGCAGCCACACCAATAAAAACAGTGAAAGGCAAAACCACCAGAATCAGCTTCATCGTCAGGTCGTAGTCAAATTCGCGATCACTGAAAATAAATCCAAATGTATTTGGAAATGAATCTTTTAAAGAAAAAAACAAAGGAACAATAAGATAAAGGATGAAGGTAGCCAGCATAAGAAAAATAAAGAACCAGTTGAAAACCACAGAGATAAACTTCCACGATTGTTGCTGGTTGCCTTTATCGTAAATACGTTTAAAGGGAGGCATAAAAGCTCTTTCCACCATGTCTTCACCTAGAATCTGTCTGAAGAGATTAGGAAAAATCAAAGCAAGCGTGAAAGCATCGGCTATTTTCCCGGTTCCGAAATAGGAAGCCACCACCATTTCCCTGATAAAGCCGAAAACGCGTGAAATCAAGGTACCGGTGGTTATCTTCAGGATATTGCGAAACATGACTGAATTCTATTCCCTGCAAAACTAATATTTAGCAAGCTACAGGGAGAGAAAAGATATTTACAATCAAAAAAAGAAGCTGAATGATTACTTTAAAACAACTTTTTAAAAGATGAACTACTGCCAGAATTCGGATCATGCATATCTAATTCCCCCTCCTCTTCTTACCTTTGCCCTAAATAAAAAAGATGATAAAACCAGGTACACCGCGTGGATTCAGGGATTTTGGCCCGAACGAAATGGCTGGAAGAGACTTTATTTTCAATACCATCAAAGACGTCTTCAGGCTCTATGGCTATCAGCCCATTGAAACACCAGCCATGGAACTGATTTCTACGCTGACAGGAAAATATGGTGAGGAAGGCGATAAACTCATGTTCAGGGTGCTCAACAGTGGTGATTTTCTTCAGGAAGCCAGAGAAAAAGGCATCGACTTCGGAAACCACCTTGAGCTCGGAAAATACATTGCCGAAAAAGGCATGCGCTACGACCTGACCGTCCCTTTTGCCCGCTTTGTGGTTGAACATTATCATGAACTGAATTTCCCTTTTAAACGTTACCAGATACAACCTGTCTGGCGTGCCGACCGGCCTCAGAAAGGGCGTTACAGGGAATTTTACCAGTGTGATGTGGATGTCATCGGATCTGATTCTTTGTTTTATGAATTTGAACTTATTTCAGTCATTACCGATATTTTTGAAAGACTTGGCATCCATGTCAGCATCAGACTGAATAACCGCAAGCTTCTCATGGCTATAGCAGAATCAGTGCAGGCTGCCGGCCGGTTTACTGATCTGACCATTGCCATCGACAAACTGGAGAAAATCGGATTGGAAGCAGTGGTGTCCGAGCTCGCTGCCAAAGGCTTTTCACCGGCTTCTTTATCAGAAATCAATGAAATTCTTCAATTTAACGCTACTGACAACATCGAAAAACTCAGATTTATTGAGGAAAAAGCCGGACATACGCCAAGCGGAAAGGAAGGCATAGCAGAGCTCAGGGAAATTTTAGGCTATTGTTCAAAATCGCCCAAAAACATACCTCTCGAAATTGATTTAAAACTTGCCCGTGGCCTGAATTATTACACAGGCGCCATCATTGAAGTGAAAGCGAAAGATGTAGAAATAGGAAGTATCTGCGGAGGTGGCCGTTATGATAACCTTACGGGCGTATTTGGCCTGCCGGGACTGAGCGGAGTCGGTGTTTCCTTTGGTGCTGACCGTATTTATGATGTCATGAAAAACCTAAGCCTTTTCCCACATTCGGCAGATGTGTCAGCAGAAGTACTGATTGTCAACTTTGGGGAGGAAGAAGCTGCACATGCCATCAGTTTGCTGGCAGATCTTCATGGGGCAGGCATAAGTGCTGAGATTTATCCGGAAACAGCAAAACTGAAAAAACAGTTTTCCTATGCTTCAGCAAAAAAAATCAGGTTTGTGATGCTGGCAGGAAAAGACGAAATCGCCCAAAACATTTACGGACTGAAAGACCTCAGCAGTGCCATGCAATATCAGATGTCGCTCCCCGAAATCATCCATTTTATCAAGAAATCAAATGCCTGAAAAACATCCCCTCAGCAGCCATATCCCTGAACAGGCCATACCTTATGTTGAATCATTGCTTGAAAATACACGGGTAACAATATACATAACCGGGCAAAGAAAATCCAAACACGGGAGTTTTTCCGAAAAAGGCCGTGACGGGCGTTTCCGCATTACAGTTTCACGAAACAACAATCCTTATGCTTTTTTATTTACCCTGATACACGAAATTGCCCACCTGAAGGTTTTCAGTATTTATGGGCGAAAAGCCCTCCCGCATGGTGAAGAATGGAAAGACTGCTTCAGGCAATTGATGTTACCCCTTCTTAAAGATAAAGTATTTCCCGAAGATCTGACCATAGTTCTGGCAAATCACCTGCTCAATCCTGCAGCATCATCCGGTACCGATCCTTTATTGGTAAAGTTTATGGCCAGATATGATCATGCCGGTGGCAACGGACATGTTTTTGTTGATACGCTTAAGGATGGCGAGTCTTTCATTTTTCACAACCGGAAATTCACCAGGCTTCACCTGATCAGGAAAAGAATCAAATGCAGGGAAGAAAGCACAAAGAAAATATATCTTTTCAGTCCGGTAGCAGAGGTATTGCCTTTGAGGTCTTAAATTTGCAACATTAAGCCATTGATGTTCAAAGCAAAACACATACTGATCGTTTTACTCAGCTTCCCGTTTTTCAATGTGTATCCGCAGGTTAAGCAACTGAGAATCATTCATGCCAATACACTTGAAGGCAGTGAAAGCGGAGCCTATAAAGTCAGGAAACTGATCGGAAATGTTGCCCTCGAACATGAAGGCATGCTTCTGTTTTGCGATAGTGCCTATCATTACGAAAGTGAAAATTTTTTTGATGCTTACGGCAGGGTTCGTATCCGACAGGGCGACAGCCTTTTTATCAAAGCCGGTTATCTGCGTTACGACCTGAGCACAAAAAATGCAGTGATTGAAAAAGGTGTCAGGTTGAGTGACAACAATATGGTTCTGACTACCTCCCGCATCATCTACAATATGAGCACGAAATCAGGCTATTACAACCAGTACGCTGAAATAGTTGACGATAGCAGCAAACTCACCAGCAATGCAGGGAGATATGATGAGGCAAAAAAAATCATGGTGTTTAAAAACAATGTGGTGCTGCTAAACCCCGATTTTACCTTAAATACTGATTCCCTGCTGTATAAAATCAATCTTCATACGGCATTTTTTATTGCCCCAACGGTCATTGTCAGTGAAGAATCAAAAATTTATTGTGAAGACGGCTGGTACAATACCAAATCCAAACAGGCCGAATTCCGGAAAAATGCAACCATCACTTCCGGTTCAAGGATTATATCAGGCGACCGGATTCATTACAACAGCAAAAGCAATGAAATTCAGGTCAGCGGAAAGGTAATGTTCAACGATACAGCAGAAAAAACCATTATCAGCGGCAATTATTCCATCCGGAATGAAAATACAAAGACCACCCTGATCACCGACAGTGCCTTGTTTATTCATTATTTTGAAAACGATACACTATTCCTGCACAGCGATACCATTCAGCTTTCCACAATCAGGAAAAACGATAAGGATTACAATCTGGCTGTCATGTGGAAACATGTGAAAGGTTACAGCACCAGCTATCAGTTAAAATGTGATTCACTGATTTACAACTCAGAAGACTCAACTATTTCGTTTTATGGCGCTCCTGTTGTCTGGCAGGACAAAAGTCAGATTTCGGCACAAGAGATAAAATTTTTTCTTAAAAACGGAGAAGTGGATAAGATGCAGCTGACCAGCAACTCCTTTATGATAGAAAGCATTGATTCTCTTCGCTTTAATCAGGTTAAAGGTAAAAACATGACCGGTATTTTCGACAACAACCAGCTCAGTGAGGTGTTCACACAAGGCAATGCCGAATCTGTTTATTTCCTCAGGGATGATCAGGAGAAGTTTATCGGAAGAAACAATATTGCCTCCAGCTTTATTCATATTGTGCTGAACAACAAGAAGATAGAAAAAATTAATTTCATGACAAGCCCTGAAGGTTATGTAGAGCCGCCTAAAAGCATGGACAATCAGGATGCACTGCTGAATGGCTTTAAATGGCTTGAAAAAGAAAGGCCATTGGAGATTAAAGATATATTCAGGCAATGAAAAGCAAGGGTAAGCGTTATTTCATTATGCACCACAGAATAAAAACAAGCATTTTATTTGTTTTCAGTTTATTCATTTTCAACACTTTATATTCACAAATTGTTTTTGAGCAAACCGGTTATCAGTTTGGAGAACTGAAAAACTGGAGTCAGAATCCGGCAATATTTGAATTTTATAATGCCGGAACCCAACAGGATGCTTTTTTGAAATCAGTAAAAAACCCCAATGTTCATGTCAAATACCCGAATACTTACATAGAGCCGGGAAGCAGCGGAAAAGTGCTGGTATATTTTGAGCCGCAGAATATTGGCCGTTTCACTGAAAAAATAAAAATATACACGGTTTGGTCGGAAAAACCTGTTGAACTGACCATCAGTGGAATGGTAACGGATGTGCTGGAATGTCCTAATCTAAATCTTCCTGCTGATCCCCGCCTGCTCGTTTCGGAACAGATTATAGAAGTGATAGATAAAAATACCCGAAAACCCATTTATCAGGCAGACGTTTCGGCTATTGCCTCAAACGGTAAAACATTTACAAGAAAAACCAACCGGCAAGGATTGATTAACCTGACCCTTGAAACAGGCATGTATTTAATAAAAGCCTCGGCAACAGGATATTATCCGGCTGAAGACTACTATTATCTGAATAAAAACACACTTAAAACCACCATTGAACTTAGCCCTGTATCAGACATGTCGTTTGAAAACCCGGAAATTGTTCAGCCTGACACTCAGATGACTACTAAAAAAAATAAACCTGAACCCGGAAAAATAGTCGGTTTTGTTGTGGATTCGCTGACCCGCCAGCCGGTTGAAAGGGCATTTGTCAGGCTATCTGCTGACGGACAGGTTTCAAAAACCTATACAACCATAGCTGACGGTTTCTTTAGTTTTTCAGCAAATAATGGCAGTTATCAGCTTCATGCCACTGCATCAGGATATTTCCCATGGAAAAAATCAATTAGTATTCAGCTACAAATGGATACCCTGATTATCGAAATGTCGGCCAGCAAACCTGTTGAAGAGAAAAAACCACCTGCAAGCCGGGAATATCTGGAAATAAGCGGAATTGTAATAGATGCCGTTACTGAAAAGCCTGTCTCCAATGCTGCGATTAAGTTTTACGATCAATACAATGTTCCTTCAGTTTATACTACTTTCAAAGACGGACGATTCCGGAAAAATCTGAAAAAGGGAGAATATCACGTTACGATTAAAGCAAAAGGCTATCAGTTTTATGAAGACACCTTACAGGTCGAAAAAAGCAGGACGGGTATTGTTTACATTCTTCTGCCCGAAGATTTCAGGATAACTACAGAAACACCCGTGCCTGAAAAAACGGACATCCCCGTATTGTCTTCCGATACCACCACAGAGCTTTTGCCGAAAGAACTTTTTGCCGCAAACAATATTGTGTTTCTGATTGATGTCTCGTCATCCATGAAGCAATATCATAAACTTGAATACCTGAAAATATCCATGATCCGGCTGACAAAAGTTTTGAGAGATATTGACAAAGTAAGTCTGATCAGTTTTTCGACCAAACCGAAGGTACATTTCATTTCGGTGCCTACAGACCATAAAGACACCATCATTTCCACCATTCAGGAAATGGAGGCTTCAGGACTGACTTATGGCATTCAGGGACTTGAATCTGCTTATCAGATTGCCACTGACCATTTTATTGAAGGTGGTAATAACCAGCTCATTATCGCCACTGACGGAGATTTCAATAGTCCTGATTTTTCTGAACTTGAACTCATTAACCTCATTTCAAAATATGCCTCAAAAGGTATTAGCTTGTCTGTAATCGGATTTAAAACGGATGATAAATCAATAAGGCGAATGAAAAGAATGGCAGCATTTGGGAAAGGGAGCCTCCTTGTCATTGAAAATGAAGAGCAGGCAAAAAGTTTACTGATTGATGAAATCAGAGAAAAATCGAGAAAAAAGGAATGATTTTTTCTTAATACGCCATCAATTTTAACAACTGAATCTGATGAAAAAAATTTTTGAATCAGGCAGCAAACTCGTTATTCTGGCTTCATTAAGCTTATTTGTCGGGTTTATTGTCAGCTCCCTCTATGGGTTTTATATTCTGGGCAAAACAGTATTTATTACTTTTAACGGCTATGAACATCTTGATTCCGGCCTGCTGGCCATAAACATAATCAAAGTTATTGATATACAATTGCTTGCCGTCATTCAATATGTGATGTCAGTCGGACTTTACGAACTTTTTATCGGAGACCTGAACCTGCCCCCCTGGTTAAACATCCGCACCATCGATCAACTGAAAAGCAAGCTTGCCAGCGTGATTATTCTGATACTTGCCGTTAAGTTTACCGAAAAGGTAATGGACTGGAAACACCATATGGATATACTGTATCTCGCTATTGGCGTTTCGCTGGTAATATTCGTCTTGACCTATTATTACAAAGTAAAGGAAGAAAGACATGAGGAATGAATCAGTAGCCCTCTCCGACAACAATCTTCTTCGTGAATGCTTCACCCCCAAAATCACCTTTTACAATATAGATTCCCGGACTGATATCGGTCAGATGAAGGGCAAAAAGCTGCTTCCCTGTTTCGGGAATTGATTTTGTCAATAAAATTTTCCCGAAAAGATCGTAAAGAGTTAAATTCAGTGTTGATTTACCGATCATCAGATGTGTTTCAAAATAAAGTGTGCGTGAAGCAGGATTGGGATAAATATCCACCCTTGTATTTGAGTTAACGGAATCAAAATAATAAGTGCAGCCCGTGCTGATCATATTGTCGTAGCTGACCAATACATTTCTGTATTTTTTTATGGCACTTATCATTCTCTGAATCTGTCCGGGGGTATAAAGTTTCATACAATCATCCAGCGAATAATCCATAAAGTTTTCAATCATCCTGACATTCCCACACTGCTGCGGATGAGCACAAACCGGAGGTTTTGAATAATAATCCAGTGAGCAGTTCGGAGTATCGAGAATACCATCATCATCGTGGCAATCACCTTCTCCGTTATCGAAATCATCACCTCCCCAGGGATGTTTCAGGTCGAAATAATGTCCCATTTCATGTGTACAGGTTCGGCCAAGATGATAATCATTGTGTAAGCCGCTGTTACGGCCGAAAAATTTATAAACGATCACTATTCCATCACCTTCGAAAGAAGGGCCACCTGACTGGGAAGGCATATAGGAATATCCCTGAATATTTGAACTGCCATCAATTGATTTTACTACCCAGATGTTCAGATACTTCTCAGGATTCCAGTAACTGAGGTTTTTCATCAACATTTCATTGTCTGACGACATATCAGTCTGGTCGCTTTTTACCCGTATAATCCCGGAAGTCGGGTTGCCATCCGGATCACGGGAAGCAAGGCAAAAACGAATTTTAGCGTCTTTTCCCCTTGGATCGTTGTTATAGGCACCATAATGCCCAAAATCTTCGTTCAGTACCTCAATCTGCGATTTCAGAATATTATCGCTCAGATTTTCAACTCCATCATTATGAATAACATGAATGACTACGGGAATTATGTAATATTCCTGAGTAACATCGAGTTCCTGTTCATTTCTGTACTGAAATTCAGGTAAAGGCCTGAATTTTTCCTTGTTAATCAGCGACATCTGATGTGTCAGACAAATTCTCCTGTTCGTATCAGAAGATTGAGCCATCGTTTCCATTGAAATGATTGAAAACCAGATCAATATCGCGATATTTAGCCTGATAAAACTCATTTCAAAGACGAAATTGCTAAAAAAGCCATTAATCCGCTACCCGGACCAAGGATTGACTCCGGAAGATCGAATCTCGAATGATGAAGAGGATAGCTTTCTTTATCTGAAAAACCACTTCCCAAACGGTAAAAAACCGAAGGCCTGTTCAGGGAAAAGTAAGCAAAATCTTCGGATGTCATTCGTTGGGGAAGTTCAACCACATTATCTGCCCCCAGATATTGTATGGCCAGTTCTTTAAAACCGGCTGTCAGGGCAGGGTCATTGTAAAGGGCAGGATAACCTTTTCTGATTTCTGTTATGGCTTTAGCGCCCATTCCTGAAGCAATGGCCGAAACCATGGCCGGAAGTTTTTCGTGAATCTCACACCTGTAATTTTCATCAAAAGTTCTGAAAGTGCCTTCAAGATAAGCTTCTTCAGGAATGACATTGACTGCACCATTGGCAACAACTTTTCCAAAAGACAAAACAGCGGGAATGGTTGCAGGCGTTTGCCGGCTTATCAGTTGCTGAACAGCCGTAATAACCTGAGCCATAATGCTGACAGGATCAATAGCCTTCCATGGCATAGCCGCATGTCCGCCTTTTCCGATGATTTTAATATAAATTTCATCTGAAGAAGCCATAAAATAACCCGGGCAGAAACCTGCTTTACCGGCTGGAAGTTCCGGCAATACATGCTGCCCGACTACAAGGCTTACGGGAGGATTTTCAAGCACACCCTTTTCTATCATGGCTTTTGCTCCGCCAGGTACCTTTTCTTCGGCAGGCTGAAAAATCAGTTTTACCGAGCCGCTGAATTCATTTTTCAGCTCTGACAAAATACGGGCAGCTCCCAGCAACATGGTCATGTGGGCATCATGACCACAGGCATGCATAACTCCATCATTTTTAGAGCGATACGATTCGTCATTCATCTCATGGATTGGCAGGGCATCCATATCGGCTCGCAGGGCAACTACTTTTTTATCTACATCACATCCCCTGATAGTGGCAGTCAAACCTGTTCCTGCCATACGCTCTGGTTGAAGTCCAAGTTGATGAAGTTCATTTTCGATAAAAGCGGCAGTCTGATATTCGGCAAAGGATAATTCGGGATTTGCATGAAAATGTTGCCGTAAATAGGAAAGATAACTGCTGTTTTTATCAGCTAAAGATTTGATTTTACTTAGAAGCATTTTAGTATTTTAGTTCCGGAAATTCAATTTTGTCGGGTACAATCATGACACCTTTGAACTTTTCATCCTGCTTAAGTGCAAAATACAAGGGAAAGGCTTCGATTCGGGTTCTGAAATCACCTGCCCTGACTTTGAAATAAGGTTGTGTAAAACTCAGATACACCCTGACATCGGGATAAGACTGCATAAACAACGACTTAACCTGATTAGCTGTCTGACGGTTAGAACCTGAATAAATCTGAACCCGGAACCCCTGCATACCCTTTTCTTTAATATTCTTTTCCAAAGATCGCTGCATCAGGGTATCCATTCTGAAATCATGATGAAAAACAATCTGTTGCTGAGCTTTTACATTCAAAACCTTTAATGAGAGGATCAGCAATATGACGAAACAGTGTTTCACTTTTGAAGAATTAAATCAACACCGGAAGAAGTACCAAGCCTTTTTGCTCCTGCTTCAATGAGAGCCAGCGCAAACTGTCTGTCGCGTATTCCACCGGAAGCTTTGATTTTCACTTTTTCCGGCAAAACCGATTTCATCAGTTCAACATGGGCAAGCTGAACCCCTCCAAAAAATCCTGTACATGTTTTCACGTAATCAACGCCTATCGTTGCGCTGATTTCACAGGCTTTTTTAATTTCATCATCCGATAACAGGTTGGTTTCAAGGATCACCTTGATGGTCTTGGCTTTCAGACGGCACAGGGTTGCCACACTTTCAATATCTTCGACAAATGGCTTAATATCTCCTGCCTTCAAAGCAGCAATATTCATCACCATATCAATTTCATCGACCCCTTCGTCAAGAGCCTTACGGGTTTCTTCCACTTTTGCATTCACAATGGTATAGCCAAGGGGAAAACCAACAACGGTAACCAGCCTGACATGGGTATTATTCAATAGCTGCCTGGCAAACCTGACAAAATAAGGGGGAATACAAACACCGGCAAATTTGTATTTTATCGCTTCAGCACAAATCTGTTCAATCTGTTGTCTGCTTGCATCCGGTTTCAGAAAAGTATGCTCAATATACCCGGAAATATCGATATTTTCATTAACTTGCTCCATGACAGTTTTTATATTTTTTTCCACTTCCGCAAGGACATGGATCATTTCTACCAACCTTTTTTTCGACCCTGACGGGGACATTTTTTCGCTCTTCCCCACCTGTACTCATTCCTTCAGGCATTTTAGTACCTTCAAAATTATCAGGCCGGGATTCGCGAAGCTTGCTAAAGTCAGATTTTTTAGGCATTTTGGCTTCTTCGACCTGTTCAGGATCCTGTGTCAGAATATCACCTTTGAAAATCATCGGAAGGACTTCTGCATTGATTCTTCCGAGCATTTTTTCAAAGAGATTGAAGGATTCGAGTTTATAGATTAAAATCGGGTCTTTCTGTTCATACGTGGCGTTCTGAACACTCTGCTTAAGGTCGTCCAGCTCGCGAAGGTGTTCTTTCCAGCGGTCGTCAATGTGTGCCAGGGAAGTCATCCTCTCAAATGCGTGAATAATCTCTTTTCCTCTGGTTTTATAAGCTTTTTCGAGATCAACCAGCACTTCGATAACTTTTCTTCCATCGGTAAATGGAACCACGATATATTTGAGTACTTTACCGCGGTCTTCATACACCCTGCGTATAACAGGCCATGCTTTTTCAGCAATGCTGTTGAGTTTACGGTTGTAATGGCTTTTAATGTTGGAAAAAAGCATCTCGCTGAGTTCACCACCTTTCTTTTCCAGGAAATCTTCTTCGGTGATTCCTGAAGAGGTGGCAAAATAGCGCATGACATCATAATCGAGGGAATGTATATCGCCAGTGCTGCGGTGAATTTCTATCAGGTCATCACAAAAATCTCGTAACATATTATTCAGGTCAACAGCAAGCCTTTCTCCAAAAAGGGCATTTCTTCTGCGGGTGTAGATGACCTCACGCTGAGAATTCATCACATCATCATATTCCAGCAACCTTTTTCGTATGCCGAAATGATTTTCTTCAACTTTTCTCTGTGCCCGTTCAATATTTTTTGAGATAATGGAATGTTGAATGACTTCACCTTCCTTGTAGCCGAAGCGGTCTAAAATCCTTGAAATTTTCTCAGATCCGAACAAACGCATGAGGTTGTCTTCAAGGCTGACATAAAACTGAGAAGTACCCGGATCGCCCTGCCTGCCTGCCCTCCCCATCAACTGCCTGTCGATACGCCTCGCTTCATGCCTTTCCGTACCGATGATGGCGAGTCCACCTGCTTCGACAACGCCAGGCCCCAACTTAATGTCGGTACCGCGACCGGCCATATTGGTGGCTATGGTTACTGTTCCGGCACGTCCTGCCTCTGCTACTATTTCCGCTTCTTTCTGGTGATGCTTGGCATTCAAAACATTGTGCCTGATTTTTCTCCTCTCCAATATTTTACTCAGCAATTCGGAAATTTCAACGGAGGTTGTACCTACCAGGACAGGCCTTCCTGCATCCACCAATCTGCTGATTTCATCAACTATGGCATTGTACTTTTCCCGCATAGTCTTGTAAATCAGATCGGGATAATCTTTTCTGATCATCGGACGGTTGGTCGGTATGACAACTACATCCAGTTTATAGATTGACCAGAATTCAGTGGCTTCTGTCTCAGCAGTACCCGTCATCCCGCAAAGCTTGTGATACATCCTGAAGTAGTTCTGAAGGGTTATGGTGGCATAGGTTTGTGTCAGCTTTTCAACTTTTACGTTTTCCTTGGCTTCTATTGCCTGATGCAATCCTTCCGAATATCTCCTGCCTTCGAGTACACGGCCTGTATTTTCATCAACTATCTTTATCTTTCCTTCATCAACAATATATTCAACATCTTTTTCAAATAAAGTATAAGCTTTCAGCAACTGATTGATAATGTGTATTCTCTCAGATTTAATAGCAAAGTCTTTATAAAGGAGGTCTTTTTTCTCCTGCTTTTCAGCCGGTGAAAGATTTGAGTGTTCGATGGCAGAAATTTCGTTTCCGACATCCGGTAATACGAAAAAATGCGGGTCTTCACCGGCCGAAGTAATGGCTTCGATACCCTTGTCGGTGAGTTCAACCGAATTGTTTTTTTCATCAATGACAAAATAGAGTTCTTTGTCAATTTCGGGCATGTGTTTTTGCTGTTCGGCAAGGTAGTAATTTTCAACCTTTTGAAGGTAAGTTTTCACTCCGGGCTCACTCAGAAACTTGATTAATGCTTTGTTTTTCGGTAGTCCCCTGAAAGAACGCAGGAGCATCATGGCTGGCTCTGATGTTTCCTTATAATCAAAAGAATCTGAAAGTGCATTTTTTGCAATGTTGAGAGCCTTGTTTATATAATCTTTCTGAAGACGTATCAGTTTCTCCACACGGGGTTTTAACTCATAAAAATTCTCCTGGTCTTTGTCGCTTGTTTCAGTAGGGCCGGAAATAATCAATGGAGTACGGGCATCGTCAATCAAAACGGAATCGACTTCATCGACCATGGCATAATGGTGTTCACGCTGAACAAGGTCGTCAATGCTGCGTGCCATGTTATCACGAAGGTAGTCAAAGCCAAATTCGTTGTTTGTCCCATAAGTAATATCAGCCAGATATGCGTTTCTTCTTTCTGAAGTATTGGGTTTATAATATTCTATACAATCGACAGTTACATTGAGAAATTCATACAGAGGGCCGTTCCATTCACAGTCACGTCTGGCCAGATAATCATTGACCGTCACAATATGAACACCTTTACCGGCAAGGGCATTCAGATAGGCAGGAAGTGTCGAGACAAGAGTTTTTCCTTCACCGGTTGCCATTTCAGCAATCTTTCCCTGATGAAGAACAACACCTCCCATCAGCTGAACATCGTAATGAACCATGTTCCACTTGATTTTACCACCGGCTGCCATCCATTCGTTCCGGTAAACTGCTTCATCACCTTCAATCCTGACAAAATCTTTTTTTACAGCAAGAAACTTATCTCTTTCTGTTGCTTTTACCCTGATTTCATTGTTTTCCGTAAATCTCCTCGATGTTTCTTTTACCACCGCAAATGCCTCCGGAAGCAAATCCATCAATATTTTTTCCAGTTCTTTATTTTCCTCTTTTTTAATTTTGTCAATTTCCTTGTAAAGTTCTTCCTTTTCCTCAGGCTCCATTTCCTGATTTTCTTCAATCTGTGCTTTTATTTCTTCGATTTTTTCCCTGAACTCTCTGAGGTGATTGTTAATTTTTTCCCTGAATTCATTTGATTTCTGACGCAACTCATCATTCGATAAATCTTTTAGTTTTTCATAAAAGGAATTGATTTTAACTACATAAGGATACAATTGTTTTACATCCCGTTCGGTTTTGCTGCCAAAAAGTGAAGTCAGGGTCTTTGTGATAATGTTCGACATCTGATATTTAAAATTAAATTTTGGATTTTAATCCATTTTATTTTAACGTGCAAATTTACATGAGAAAGTTATACCAAAGTTTTATTTTAAATGCTTCATCAGGTGAAAACAATTATCATGCATAAATGCCATTCAGAAATAGCAAGTGAATCAGGTTAATTGTCATACTTTTGTTTTTTAATCATTTTGCATTATTTGAAGCAGTTATTCAGAACAAAGCCTATTGAAAGCTACAGTCAATCCCATGGGCAGCTTCGAAGAGGCAGCCTGTCGGTCATTGACCTGACTTCGCTCGGGATAGCTGCCATTATCGGAGGTGGTATTTTCAGCGCAATCGGGGAAGTGGCAGCAAGAGGAGGGCCTGGGGTTAGCTTATTGTTCATTTTTACGGCAATAGCATGTGGATTTTCAGGTTTGTGTTATGCTGTTTTTGCTTCCAGAATTCCTGTCAGCGGAAGCGCATATACATACGCTTATGTGAGTTTCGGTGAACTTATCGCCTGGATTATCGGATGGGATTTGATTCTGGAATATGCCATCGGAAATATTGCTGTTGCTTTGTCGTGGTCTGACTATTTTACCGGTATGCTTGACGGACTGGGCATTCACCTGCCGGAATATCTGACCTGCGATTACTGGACAGCTTCCCATCAGCTTACTCAGGAAGGGACTATTGCCTGGCAACAGGCTCCTGTATTTCTGAATATCCGCCTCATTGGCGACATCCCTGCTTTTCTGATTGTCGTATTCATCAGTGTTTTTGTTTATGTGGGTATTCGTGAATCTAAAATTGCAGGTAACCTGATGGTGCTGCTGAAAATCGTTGTCTTGCTGATAGTCATAGGTATTGGTGCTTTTTATATTCATCCTGAAAACTGGAAACCTTTTGCCCCTCACGGCATCAGCGGAATTTTAAAAGGGGTGGGTGGTGTTTTCTTTGCTTATATCGGATTTGATGCCATTACTACCACTGCCGAAGAATGCCGCCATCCGCAAAGGGATTTGCCAAAAGCCATGATTGCTTCTTTGCTTATCACTACTGTATTATATGTTGTAATAACCCTTGTATTAACAGGCATTGTCCGTTATTCTGATCTGGAAGGCGGAGACCCGCTGGCCAAAGTATTCCGGATGCTCAACATGCCGTTTATTTCCTTTTTGGTTGCCTTCGGAGCTATCATTGCCATGGCCAGTGTATTGCTCGTCTTTCAGGTCGGGCAACCCAGAATCTGGATGAGCATGAGCCGTGACGGGCTTCTTCCTTCGAAATTCTCACATATTCATAAACGCTTTAAAACTCCTGATTTTGCCACCATCATCACCTGCCTGCTGGTGGCACTCCCTTCTCTCTTTCTCAACATCAGTGAAGTAACCGATCTGACAAGTATCGGAACTCTTTTCGCTTTTATCCTTGTCTGCGGTGGGGTTTTTATCCTTGAAGATACCGGAAAACTTAATTCAGACAATAGTCATAAAGGTTTTCAGTTGCCGAAAATCAAAAGCAGATGGGTTGTGCCTTTCGTATGGCTGGCTATCATCCTGTTCAGCCTGTTTTTTAACCGTGATAACCTTGAGAATTTTTTCTCTTTTCACCAGGGTGAAAGCTTTTTCCATCAACTGTTTTCCAAAATTTTATCTGCATTTTTTATTTTATGTTCGGTGATCGTTTCGGTCAGGGCAGTGATGAAAAACCTGAATGCCATCCCTGTATTTGGGCTCATGACCAATCTTTTTCTGATGACCGAACTGACAACAGCCACATGGATCAGATTTCTTGTCTGGATGTGTATTGGCTTATGTATTTACTTTTTTTTCAGCCGTAAAAACAGTTTATTAAATGTAAAGGTCAGATGAAAGAAATTCAGCCTATTGCCATACCGGGTATTCATGAACGATTTCTGCCTTTTTTTCTGAAAAATATCGGGAACAGAAGAAAAGTGCTGGATGCGGGAGCCGGTCATGGTGCCATGAGCCGGAAACTTCATGAGTTGGGATTTCAGGTTACTGCTTTAGATTTCAACAAAGAATTATATCAATGCAAAGAAGTCCCGTTTGTGGAAGCAGATCTCACCCAATCATTGCCTTTCCCTGATGCTTCTTTTGAAATTATCATTGCCGTGGAGGTTTGGGAACACATTACCTGCCAGCAAAGGTTTTTACAGGAATCTATGCGGGTTTTAAAACCGGGCGGATTACTCTTTATCAGTACTCCCAATATTCTTTCACTGAAATCGAGGTTCCGCTTTTTATTCACCGGTTTTTTTTATAGTTTTAAACCTCTGGAAATCAACCTGAATGATGGGCTTCAGCATATATCCTCTCAAAGCTATGACCAGATTGTCTGGATGGCATCGCTATCCGGCTTTCAACTTCTGGAAACTGAAACAGACAAAAAACAGAACACTTCTTGTGCTTTGATGATTTTTTATCCTTTTATATTGTTAATCAATATTTTAAGAAAGAGTTCAAGCCGGCATAATCAAAAAACTCTCTTGCTGGGCAGAATACTGTTTTTCAGGTTTATCAAACCTATTTAATCAGATACTGACTGAGCTTTTTATTGTGGCCATTCAACATGTTGATATCCACATATGTATTGATCCCATCAACCCTTCCCGTTGAAGTAAACTGCCAGATTAGAAAATTATTCAGCAAAGGCCTGTTTTTATGATTGGCTATCCATAGCGGGTATTTGTTAAACGTACTGCTGTTGAGGTAACTCAGATAAAACTTTTCGCTTGTATAGATTATCGGTTTAACTCCATATTCTTTTTCGATTATGTCGCACCAGTTTTTTAATCCTTTTTTCAAAGAAGTCATGCTTTGCACCACGCTGTGTTCTTCTAAATCCACGACAGGTGGCAGGTCTCCTTTTTCAAGATTGACATGATTGATAAAATTTTTTGCCTGCAATTCCGAATTTTCATTCGGACGATAATAATGATAAGCTCCTCTGATAATCCCTTTTTCCTTTACTTTTTGCCAGTTCAATGCAAATTGCTTATCCTGATGGTTTTTCCCCGCTGTTGCCCTGATAATGATAAATGAAACAGGAACATTTTCTTTTATATTTCCAAGTTTTTCCCAATTAATCTTCCCCTGATAACCTGAAATATCCAGGCCGAAAATATTATCCGGGTATTTGCCGATTACCTCCTCAAGGTTGTTATTTATATCACTCTTTCTCCAATCCTTGTAAATATAATTTTCATACCTGTGAACTACTCTGAATATCTTTGTCTTAACTTTCTCTCTAAAAACAAAAAATAAAAGTGTGATTAAAACAAGGAAGAATATAAAAAGCAGAATTCTTTTCATCAGCTCCTGATTGCAGAAAATTTAAGTTGCAAAAATAATCGATTCAGGCTTTGAATCAGATGATATTGTTATCCCATGAAATTTTCAGGCTGTGGATTTAACAATCAGGCAGGCATATTTACAAGCTGATTTATGACGAAAGCACTCTTTCGGAAGCTTCTAAAAAAAAAGCCCTTTCCCGACAGATGATCAGGAAAGGGTTTGTAAGGTATTCCGGATTAATTGGCAGCAACCGGCTTCGAAATATTGAATATTTCCTTGAAAGCCTGTTCAAAAGTCGCCTTGGGTAAAGCACCCATTGCCATCTGTGGTTGTCCGTCTTTCGGGCAGAAAAGCAAAGAAGGAATGCTGCGGATACCAAAAACTCCGGCAAGCTCAGCTTCACTTTCAGTATCTACTTTATAGAAGTCAATCAGTCCGTTATATTCTTTCGAAAGCTGTTCGAGTACGGGAGCTACGGCACGGCAAGGTCCGCACCAATCGGCATAAAAATCTATAATCGCTGGCTTGTCCCCGTTAAATTTCCATTCCGTATTGTTTTCGAAATCAAATACTTTTTCAACAAAAGTTTTTTTGGTTAAATGTTCCATGGTCTCAAATATTTAATTTTTTTTATCTGACTCATATTAACCAATATTGATACCAGAAATCAGCCTGCCAGCCTGTCAAGGAAGTACTGACGTTATGTTTCCAAAACGAACAAATTTTCAGATTTATGGTACAATTTTTTCGCTTTACCACCCCTGTAACATTACCTTTGAGCTAAAATTTGATTTTACATTTTTAAGTAGATGCCAGCTTTTCACCTGAAATTTATATGGGTTCCCCTCCTTCTGACTTTTATCATCTCTCCTTTTTTCTCAACTTCTCAGGGCATTCAAACCGATTTCGGAAAATCAAAAGTTCAGTTTGGAAAATTTGACTGGTATTTTTACAAAACATCTTCTTTTGAAGTTTATTACAACAGTGGCGGAAAAAGCCTTGCCCAATATGTATTGACCAATGCCAAAAAGCAATTGAATGAAGTGGAAAAAATTCTCGACTATAAAGCTTCTTCCAGAATAACCATCATCATCTACAATACTTATGCTGATTTCAGACAGTCGAACCTCACACTCTCCGATGAAAAATATAATATTGGTGGACTAACTCCGGTAGTTGACAACCTTGCCTTTGTATATTTTGATGGCGACCACAGAAGTTTTGATAAAAGGCTTAAGCAATCCATCGCAGAAGTATTGCTGAACGAATTGCTTTACGGTACAAGCATTCAGGAGCGGCTGCAAAACAATGCCCTGATCAGCATACCTGAATGGTTTTACAAAGGACTGCTGTCTTTCATCTCCGGCAATATTTCGCCTGAGGACAAGGAAAAATTTGAAAATGGAATTGAAACCGAGAAATATAAACGTTTTGGCAGGCTGAAACCTGAAGAAAAAATCCTCATCGGACATTATTTCTGGGAATATATTTATACAGCATACGGAAAAAATGCAATCGGTAATATTCTTTATCTCACCCACATCAATAAAAACATTGAAAGCGGATTTGACTTTGTTGTGGGCAAGCCTTTCAATTTCATTTATAATGAATGGTACAAATTTTACCGCTATCAGGTTTTATCACGGGAAACCAGTAAATATGATGAGCTGAAATATTCAATGGCTCTTAAAAAATTTGCCCGAAACGGGGAAATTATTCAGGCAAAACTATCACCTGATGGTGAAAAAATAGCCTACAGCATTTCTAAAAATGGCAAAAATGCTCTTTTTATTTATGACTTAAACCGGCAAAAAAAGACAAAGGTTTTCGAAAAAGGAGTTAAATCTTTTGAAGCGGATAATGATAAAAGCTACCCTGTTTTCGACTGGATGCCCATCAAAAATACCCTGACCTATTCTTTTTTGAAAAAAGGCAAACCCTGGTTGGCCAATTTTGACCCGGAGACAAGAAAAACCACTGATGTACGTAAACTTGAAACCCTTGACAGAATACTTAGTTTCAGCTTTAATCAGCGGGGGACTTCTTTAGTTATTTCAGCAATAAAAGATGGGAACAGTGATATTTTTATTTACGAAGTCAGGTCGTACCGGCTTTTTCAAATTACCAACGACATTTTTGACGATCTTTTCCCTGAATTTATCAATCAGGACAAAGGAATTATCTTTTCATCAAACCGTAATTCAATCTTTATTGAAAGAAGTGTTTTCGATCCGGAAAGTAATTTCAGTCCATCACTGGACCTCTATTATTACAGAGCTGACCAGAAATCGCGTCAACTCATCAAAGCCAGCTACAACGATATAGCTGATGAAACAATGCCTCAGGCTTACGATTCAAATCAGATTTGTTACCTCACCAACGAAAATGGAATCATTAACCGAAATGCAGCTTATATTGACAGTATTTTCAACAGGATTCAGGTGATAGTCAGCTATCAGGATACTGTCTTCAAACCTGATACTTTTAATTACTGGCAAAATGACAGGGCAGTGGTTTCTATTGATCCATCATGGCTGAAAGATTCCCTCATTGAAAAAATTGATACCCAAATCATCTATCACGATACTTCCTACCATTACAGAACGACCAATTATCTCAGGAATATCCGTCAATACAATATTGTCCCGCGTACGGAAAGTGTCTTTGAACTGTTCAGAGACAACAATAGCTATCAGGTTTCGATAGCTCCCTTTCCTGAAAAAATCAGACAGGATCATAAACGGCAATCTGCAGAAAACATCCCTGAGCTCTACAAAACCTTTAAAAAAACAGGGAATGAATTTGAAGGCATTGAAAACGAGGAAACCAAAGAGATTTCTGTTATTCCTCCTGTGCAGACAGAAAAACAAAAAGACAGTTTCAGCTACTATTTCATCAATGACTTTGAAATTAAAATAGCCGATACGACCGATCAGGCAGAAGTGCCCGGTTCCATAATACTTAAACCAGCGGATATTGTGGAGCCATTCCCGGAAACAGATTCACTTCTTCGTCTCCGGCCCACCCGTTTCGGTTCGTCCAGTTCTTACTTCCTCTCCTTTAGCCTTGATTATCTTGTCAGTCAGTTTGACAATAGTTTCCTGAACTCACCGTATCTGGTATATAACAAAGATGAAACACCTCAACCCATCAACAGAATTACCAGTGCTTTCTTCATGCTGGGCGTCAACGATTTGTTCAAAGATTATCGTATTGCAGGGGGTGTCCGGCTAAAAGGAAACCTTTCCGGTACCGAATACATTATGGCTTTTGAAAACCTGAAATCACGTCTGGATAAAAAATTTATTTTTTACCGTAAGAGTGAAACCAGCGATGGACTTTATGTCAGATACAGACAAAAAACAAACGAAGGCAGAATGCAGTTGCGTTACCCATTTAACGAAAATGCCTCATTAAGATCGGACATCTTCATCCGCCACGACAGAAAAGTTACACTTTCTTCGGAACACAACAGCCTGACAACACCGGATATTATCAATGTTTTTCCGGGAGTAAAACTCGAGTTTGTCTTTGATAACTCCCGTCAGATAGCAGAGAATATAAGGGTGGGTACCCGCTATAAGATATATTTTGAAAACTTCAGGAATTTTTCCGGGTTTAAAAACGAATTTTCGGTATTTGGATTTGATTTCCGGCATTATCTGCGTATTCACAAAGAGCTGATCTGGGCTAACCGAGCTGTTTTTGCAACTTCTTTCGGAGGCTCAAAAGTAGTGTATCTGCTTGGCGGTATCGATAACTGGTTATTGCCCAAATATAACAGCGACATAATGATAGATCCCGATATCAATTATGTGTACAAATCTCTCGGAGTTCAGATGAGAGGATTTACCCAAAACATCCGTAACGGCAATTCTTATGCACTGATTAACAGTGAGATTCGTTTTCCGGTATTTAAATATTTTTCTTCTCTGCCCATGAAATCGAGGTTTTTTGAAACTTTTCAACTGGTAGCCTTTACCGACATAGGAACAGCCTGGACAGGACCAAGCCCATATTCCGAAGCTAATACTCTCAATAAACAAATCATTTACAACAATCCATTGAAAATCACTGTTATTACGGTTGGCGAACCCGTAGTGGGTGGTTTTGGTTTTGGTATTCGTACCACTTTGTTTGGCTATTATGTTAAAGTAGATCATGCATGGGGAATGGAGGGAGGAAAAATCTTCCAGCATATTACATACCTGTCGCTGGGAGTCGATTTTTAACATCCAGCTGATAATCAGCGGATTAAGTTGGATAAAAATATAAACCCGGAAATTTTGCAATGGTCAAAACTCACTTAAAATTCGTCATCAACCCGGCAAAGAGAAAAAGCTAAAATAAATTTAGTAAATTAATTAATCCTCCTATATTTGCAGTCTTAATTTTTTAAGGAAATTATCATGAAAAGGACATTTCAGCCATCAAACAGGAAGAGAAAAAATAAACATGGATTTCGTGAGAGAATGTCCACTGCATCCGGAAGGGCAGTGATAAATGCAAGAAGGGCAAGAGGGAGAAAAAAACTCACTGTCTCTGATGAACCCAAGCACAAGGCCTGAAAAAGGCATTAATCCTATCTGCTCATGCATGGGCACAAAAATACTTTCAGTAAAAAAGAGCGCCTTTGCAGAAAAAAGATTATCAGTCAGTTAATAAATGGCGAAGCCGTAACTAAAATTGCAGAATATCCTTTATTGCTTGTATTTAAAAACACAGAACTTCCTGAAAAAGTACCTGCCCAGGTAATGTTTGGTGTAAGCCGGAAATCATTTAAAAAAGCTGTTGACAGAAACTATCTTAAAAGATTATTGCGGGAAGTTTACCGGACAAACAAACACCTTATTTATTCAAAACTAATTGAAAAGAATATGCAGGCTGCCATACTGATTGTATATACACCTAACATTATTTGCGATTATCAAAAACTTCAGAAATCAATTGTCAGGTTGTTTGAAAAAGTTAATCAACATATTGCTTAGCCCCTTAAAATGGTTTTTAATCCTGCTGGTTAAAATTTACCAGTTGTTTATTTCTCCGTTTTTCCCTCCATCCTGCCGATATACACCCACCTGCTCGGTTTATGCCGTTGAGGCGCTAAAAAAACATGGTCCTTTTTATGGATTATATCTGGCTGTCAGGCGAATACTCAGATGCAATCCCTGGTGGGGAGGTTCTGGCCATGATCCGGTACCATAAAAAAAACAGCCTGTAATAACAGGCTGCCTTTTTGAACAGATATGCTATATTTCAATGATTTAACTCAGAGCTTTATCTTTTCTTCCCACATAAATCCTGTATAGAACCGGCACCATAAAAAGAGTAAGGAAAGTGGCAAACAACAGTCCGAAAATAATTGTCCAGCTTAATGGCCCGAAAAAGGTAACATTATCACCTCCGAAATGAATATGCGGGGCCAGATGGGCAAATAAACCCACAAAATCGATGTTAAATCCGATTGCCAACGGAATAAGACCGAGAATACCGGCAGTTGCGGTCAGCATAATAGGTGTGATCCTGATTTTACTTCCACGAATAATTGCTTCAATAGTCGGAACCCCTTCCTTGCGTAATGCATCGATAAATTCGACCATCAGAATACCGTTTCGAACCACGATGCCTCCCAAAGCAACAACGCCCATTCCCGACATGGCAATGGAAAATGGCATCTGGAAAATCATAAAGCCAATCATGACACCGATAATGCTGAACAATATCTCAGTCAGTATTATCATCGTTCTTGTGAGTGATGAGAACTGGGTAACCAGAATGAAAAATATCAGGAAGACTGACAAAATCATGGCTTTACCGAGAAAATTCATCGTAGCCTGCTGATCTTCCCGTTCTCCTGTCAGCTGAATATCAACAGTTTCAGGGTGTTTAAAATCTTTGAGTTTTTTAATGATCTCGGTCCTGATTTCATTGGCATTGTAGCCTGTTTTGACCACAGATGTCAGGTTAATCACCCTCTTCAGATTTTTCCTATGAATACTTCCGTAACTGTTTTTGTATTCAATATGTGCTACGGTGGATAGCGGGATAGACCGGTGTCTGCCAGTTACCATATCCATATAATTCAATTTGGTATTGAGCAGATTATCAACATCTTCTCTTTGATCTTTTTTAAACCTCAGCACAATTGGATACTGATCTTCTCCATCCCTGAATTTTGAGATTTCTTTACCCTGAACTGCAGTACGGACTTCCATTCCAACCTGTCCGCTCGTTATCCCTTCCGAATTAGCCCGTTCACGGTCAACAACAACGATCAACTCTGGTTTGTTGGTCTCAAAATCAGACTTCAAAGGCTCGATACCCGGAATATTCAAAGAGTCAATATAATCCTTGACTTTTTCCGAAACCACAATCAACTCTTCAAGGTCTTCAGCTGTTACTTCAATATTGACAGGTTTTCCTGTCGGTGGACCCATGGAATTTTTTTCAACGGAAATTTCAGCATCTTTTATATCTGCCAAAGCTTGCCGTATTTTTTCCATATAGCTGCTGGTCTTCAATCCTCTTTCCCTTTTGGCAAACTCGGCAAAATTGATGGTTATCTTGGCTTTGTTTGAGGTTACTGTTGTATTGTCGAACCTTGATTCTGATGCACCCCTTGCTACATTGGTAACGACTGATTCTATATTGATATTTTTTTCACCTAAGGTCTGATAAATCTTCTTTTCTGCTACTTTAGTTACAGAATCAGTATAAGAAATAGATGTTCCTTCAGGTAGTTTCAGGTAAACATATACATTGTTTGGCTCATTGTTCGGGAAAAAGACAATGGGAGGGCCTGCAATGCCCCATAAAATAAAGACTACTACAAACAAACCGATGGTACCATACAGAATTTTATACGGGCGTCTTCCTTTCAGGACTTTTCCCAGTAATTTTTCATACAGGTTCAAAGTTTTCGGAATGATGGTATGCTGAAACCTGACCAGAATCTTTCGTCCCACCATGTTATGCCAGACAATGACAATGGCAAGGAAAATTAAAATATTGGCCAAAACAGGAGTTCTGGCAAAATGAAGGATAATTCCCAGTAGTGTCAGAATGCCTGAAGCGATAAAAACCCTTTTTACCGGAGTTTTACTGATGGTCTCATCATCTTCATGTCGCATAAAAGTAACGGCAAATACAGGGTTAAACACATAAGCCACAATCAGCGAAGCAAACAAGGTAATAATCAATGTGGCTGGAATATAATGCATGAACTTGCCAATGGTGCCCGGCCAGAATAACAGCGGGAAAAACGGAGCCAGAAGGGTAAGCGTACCGGATAAAACAGGAAGGAAGACCTGTCCTGCAGCATATTTTGCTGCTTCGACAATGGTTATCTGCTTATCACGACCTTGCCTGAAAATACGGTGGGTGTTTTCAATCACCACAATGGCATCGTCAACCACAATACCCAATGCAAAAATAAAGGAAAACATCACCAGCATATTCATGGTAAAGTCGATTCCGGGGAGAACGATATAAGCCAAAGCCATGGAAATCGGCACCGATAAACCGACAAAAACAGCATTGGTAAGTCCCATGAAAAACATCAGCACCATGGTAACGAAGATGAAACCTAAAATTATGGTATTGTTCAGGTCGGTCAGGGTCGTACGGGTATAACGCGACATATCACCTGAAATCTGGACTTTCAGGTTTTCTGGGAATTTTTCTTTCTGAATAACTTTCAGTGCATCCTTAATTTTATCAGAGGCATTCAGCAGATTTTCACCACTCTTTTTGATGACATTCAGCGTGATGACATTTTTACCATTAAAACGGGCATAACTTTCCTGCTCTTTATATCCATCAACAATATCAGCTACATCCGATAGCCTGACTTTTGCCCCTGTTGAAGAAGTAACAGAAATATTTTTAATGGTCTCAATATCCTTGAATTCCCCGACAAGACGGAGTGTCCTGCGCATTCCTTCCATATCGAAAGTCCCGGCACTGATGGTGCGGTTTTCAGCCATCACCGCACGCTCAATATCTGAAAAAGTGAGCTGTGCGACACTCATGCGGTACATATCAACATCTATCTTGATTTCTCTGTCGAGTGCACCGATAATATCTACCCTTGTTATTTCCTTAAACCCCTCTATTTTATCCTGTAATATTTCTGCATAATGCTTGATTTTATCAAGCTCCATGTTCCCGTAAAGGTTGATATTCATGATAGGAATCTCCGAAAAATCAATTTCCATGACACTCGGGTCAACCGGCATGTCGTTGGGAAGGCTCGATTTTGACTTATCAACAGCATCCTTCACTTTTTGCTTGGCCTCGCTGACATCATAATTCGGATCAAATTCGACAATAATGGAAGAAAAATCCTGAACTGAATTGCTGGTTACCTTTTTGACCCCGTTGATGGATTTAATATTTTTCTCGATAGGTCTGGTTATCAGATTTTCTATATCTGAGGGAGATGTTCCCGGATAGACTGAATTAACAATGATTGTCGGAATTACAAGTTCGGGAAACTGTTCCTTTGGAATGGTAATATAATTCATTATGCCAAAAATGGCAATCAAAGCGAGCAAGACATAAACGCTCAGTTTGTTGTTTATTGCCCAGCTGGTTACTTTAAACTCTTTGTGTTTGGTCTCCATGTCTGATTTTTTATTTGATTAGAGCGGTTTTACGATCTGTCCTTCTTCTATTCTCTGCAAGTCAGAAGCTATCAGTCTGATATTTTTATCAACCCCCTGAAGAATTTCAGTTTCTCCCTTATAGCTGCGACCGGTAACAATTTTTTTCCTGGCCACGACTAATTTACCATTCTGATCTTCTGCAACATAAATAAACTTTTCACCATTTTCGTTCAGAATTAAATTATCAGGTACCACGATTGCATCAGTTTTTTTATAATCGTTGATATTCAGCACTGCTACCATGTTGGCACTCACTGTAACAGAGGAGGGTATCTGAGCTTCCACGATAAATGTACGGTTGACCGGATTGATAAATTTGCTGGCAAACGAAATCTGAGACCGGGTTGTATAAGGAATATCAGGAAATATTATTTCCACTTCATCACCTTTTTTAATCTTTGAGGAATAAGTTTCAGAAACCTCAGCCACTACTTTCATTTTGGAGAAATTGACGATACGCATCAGGGATAGACCCGGAGATACAGCCTGACCAATTTTGATGGAAACGTCTTCAACTGTTCCGGAAACAGGAGCAGTCAGCTTGTACATATTAATTTGTTCCTGAAGCGATTTGATGCGGTTTTCCATGGCTTCCTTGTTGTTTTTGGCAGTCAGGTACTGAATTTCACTCCCTATTTTCTGATCCCAAAGCCTCTTTTGTCTTTCATAAACAGTAAGGGTAAACTCATACTGTGCCCTAAGTTCTTTTAATGAGCTTTGCAATACTTCATCATCCAAAGTAGCCAGAATCTGTCCTTTTGTTACCCTGTCTCCTGTTTTGACCAGAATATTTTTTATCACTCCAACCACTTTTGTGTTGACGGCTGCATTTTCATCTCCATCCACACGCCCCTGTACCCTTATATAGCTTTTGAATTCTTTTGGCGAAATTTCAAGGATTTTCACCATTTTTTCATCTTTAAGGGTATCATTTTTGGAAATTTGTTTTTGAAGTTCAACAATTTCCTGGTTGAGTTTATCCCTTTCAGCGATTAATTTATTCAGCTTTTCTGAAGGATCTACCTGTTTTGAACATGAGATAAACAGAAAAACGAGCGATAAGGCTAATAAATAAATGGGTTTCATCTTTCTTCTTTTTTTATTGTTTATTCATTAAATTTTCAAGTTTGTGTTTTGCATTCAGCATATCTATCAGGGCTGAAAAATAATTGGTCTGCGCATTTAGCAACTGATTATTTGCCTGTGTTAGTTCCATACTTGTTGAAATGCCTTCCTTATATTTCAGCAAGGTTTTATTATAAATTTTTTCAGCAAGTTCCATATTTGCTTTTTCGTTTAAAAACTTATCATAAGCCGACTGTAGCTGCATTTTTGTTTTCTCAAAGTCGAGTTTTAAACCCTCAATGGCCATTTGGTTCGAATTTCTTGTTTTTTCAAGTTGAAGGCGGGCTTGTTGTACCCTGCTTAGCCTCATCCCTGAACTAAATACCGGAACGTTCAGGCTCAGGCCAATCATATCAGGAAATGTGAAATCAAAATCAGCTTTTGCTGTTTTTTCCTGATGGGTATAAAAAGCTACAATACTTGGTAAAAATGCTGATTTATTCAGGTTCAGACCGGAAACCATCATCTGTTCCTGTGTTTTAAGTAATTGATAGGTGATGTTGTTGTTCAGGTCAAAATCAGCATTCACTAAGGATTCAACACTGGTATTATTCATGATGGTTTCGAGATTATCCGTCAGTAAAACAGGCTGATCAAGCGGAAGACCCAGCTGAAAATTAAACAGCCTTTTAGCTACATTCAGTTGTCTTTCAATAGCCTGCATGGTATTGCCAACAGTGGTAACCGTGTACTGAAACTGATCCACATCTGTATTTTCGATAAAACCTTCCTGCAACATGGATTTCATGTCGTTAAGGGTTTTATCAAGATTGGTTTTCATTTGTCCGAGCAGTTTCAGATTGGTTTCTGCAAGCAGAATCAGGCAATAACTGTTGGCAACATTTTCACGGATATTGTTTTCTGTACTTTTAAGGCTTTGCTCCGAAAGATTCTTGAAAATTCTGGCCGTTTGAAGCCCGACAATGTAAGATCCGTTAAACACGAGTTGAGACACGGATGCTTTGATGGTGGCAGAGCTTTTAACCCCTAATTCAATAGGTATCTGCTGATAACCAAGCTTGATCTGATCTGCATTTAATCCTGTCGGGGTAGCAGGATTGATGAGAAAGGGAGTTGAAAATTTCATCTCAGGAACAGTCGGCATATAGGTATAGTCCAGCGATGCACTAACCTGAGGCAATCCCTGAGCGGTCGTTTCCCAGATTTTCTTTTTGGCTATTTCTACATCAATCATTGCATTTTTCACCTGAATGTTGTTTTTTAAAGCATATTCCTGTGCTTCTTTCAGGCTAAATGAAGTCTGCGGCTGCGTAAGTGCCTGTCCGGCTATTAAAATCCCGGACAAGGTCAGCAATAAATACATTTTGCTCTTTTTCATTTACTTAGATGTTAAAATTTAAGTCCTTTATCTTTTCTTCAAAATATTTCATCCCTTTTTCATTGGCAATGCTGCGTATATGATTTTCAAACATGACCTTGAATAATCCTGAAGCAGAAAATGAAGGCCCATACAAAAAGTCAGGGTTCATGACATTCTCCATGTTCTGAACATACAGCAATGCCACCATTTCGACATCGATGTCTTTCCTGTAAACACCTTCCTCAATACCTTTCAACAGATTTTTTTTAATGTTTTCAAAGGTTTTTTTCCTCTTCTGTTCAAAATGATCCCTGCACAACTCAGGATATATTTTCTGCAAGTCATAAGTAAATACCGGATTGATTTCCTTTAACATACGTATTACGTCAAAACTCAGATTAAACAGAACATCTATACTGTTTTCCCCGGTTTCTTCATACCTGTTAAACAATTCATCAATCTTTTTGTTTTCGTAGTCGATAACTTTTTCCAGTAAATCGACCTTATTTTCGATAAAACGGTAAAGTGTTTTTTTTGAAATTCCCATTTCCCGGCTCAGGTCGTCCATGGTAATCCGCTTAATCCCGTATTTCTTAAATATCCTCAGGCTGTGAAATAATATGTCGTCAAGCTCTTTAATCATCCTTTTTTAAGTGGAAACGTTTAAAACGATTTTCGTTTCCATGGTTTTTAAGGCATACAACTTTTCAAAACTTATGCCAGTAATTTCATCATTGCCCGTGATAAAATATCTTTGCAGAAAATTCTAACCAAAAATTAAATTCAGGACATGAGGAAAGTCAGATTCAGGCCGGAGTTTCTTTTGATAATATCGTTCATATTTTCAGGGAATCTGGTTCTTTATTCACAAAGCAACAATCCCTTCACAGGCAGTTCGCAAAACTTTTATGAAATAAAAGCTCAGTTTGAGAAAAAACTGGCAGAAGCCAGCGATCTTGAACATTTCAGGGAGTGGAAGCAATATAAAAGGTGGGAATGGTTTATGGAACCAAGAGTATTTCCGACCGGAGAATTACCCAATCCAATGGCTGTTTCTAACGAATTATCAAAGCCTAAACCTTACAGAAATGACGGTTACCGTTCATCCGGAAGCTGGGTATCACTCGGACCTGACATTTCTTCAGGCAATGGAATAGGAAGAATCAATTTTATCTGTTTTCATCCGACAGATTCAAATATCATTTTTGCAGGAGCACCTTCAGGCGGATTGTGGAAAACCACTAATGGCGGGACGAGCTGGACGACCAATACTGACAATTTGCCGGTCATTGGCTTCAGCGACATGGTCATCAATCCACAGAATCCCGCAGTGATGTATCTGGCTTCAAGTGATGGAGATGCCAACGATACCTACAGTATAGGCGTTCTCAAATCGACAGATGGCGGACAAACGTGGGTAGTTACCGGACTGAATTTTAATGTTACACAGACCCGAACCATTCGTAAACTACTCATGCATCCGTCAAACCCTGATATTTTATATGCTGCCACCAACAACGGCATTTATAAAACGGTTAATGCCGGTAACAACTGGACAAGGGTTTACAGTTACGGTTGTATTGATATTGAATTTAAACCACAAAATCCATCCGTCATCTATGCCGCTGTCTATCAGGGGTCATGGACTGCCGGAGCCAAATTTATCCGCTCAACTGACAACGGCTCGACTTGGAAGGAAATAACAGGTGATTGGTCGGGAAAAGCCAACCGTATTGCTATAGCCATTGCACCCGGGGATTCCAACTACGTTTACATCATTGCTTCTGAATCACCCACTTCCAATTATGACAATCGTCATGGTTATCTGGGTTTTTACCGCTCGGTCAACGGTGCAGATTCCTTTGTTACCATGTCAACTTCTCCTAATATTCTGGGGTGGTCTCCGGGAGGTACCGACCAGCGGGGACAAGGATGGTACGACCTGGAAGTAGTGGTTTCTCCGGTCAACAGACATCTTGTCTTTATTGGCGGCATTAATATCTGGAAATCAGAAGATGGTGGTGCCACATGGACGCTGAGTGCACACTGGTATGGAGGTGGTGGAGCTCCTTACGTACATGCTGATATTCATGCCATGGCTTTTGACCCCAAAAATCCCTATGCCCTCTACATTGGTTGTGACGGAGGTATTTATTACACCAAGAACGGTGGAGTCACCTATAAAGACATCAGTCAAAGCATGGTTACTTCACAGATTTACAGAATCGGTTCTTCTGCTACTGACAACAAGCTGGTTATTGCAGGTCTTCAGGATAATGGCTCCAAACTTTACAATGGCTCATGGGGAAACGTTTTAGGCGGAGACGGAATGGAATGTATCATTGATCCAACCGACAACAAAATCATGTACGGCTCTCTCTACTATGGTGATATTCAGAAATCAACAAACGGAGGAAGCAGTTTCAATAAAATCAAAAAAAATATTGATGAAGATGGAGGCTGGGTAACACCTTATCTGCTCTGTCCGAAAGATCCCAAAATTCTGTATGCCGGATATAATAACGTGTGGGTCAATTATAACCGTGGAAGCAGCAACTGGATTAAAATTTCTTCATTTGCAGGAAGCACAACACTTGTTGCGCTTGCAGTAGCTCCATCAGATACCAGCGTAATCTATGCAGCCAAATCGTCAACGCTTTACAGAACCAGAAACAGTGGTCAGACATGGGACAATATCAATAGCGGACTCCCTACTGCCAATGCAAGTATCACCGATATTGAAGTCAGGGAAGATAATGCCAATGTGGTTTGGGTAACATTCTCCGGCTACAGCAACGGGAATAAGGTATTTGTCAGTGTTGACGGAGGAGATAACTGGGTTAATTACAGCGGCTCCCTACCCAATTTACCCGTTAATTGCATTGTATATCAGAAAGGTAGCGACAATGGACTTTATGTCGGAACTGATGTCGGAGTTTATTACCGCGACAGCAGTTTAAACGACTGGATACCATTCAGCAGCGGTCTCCCGAATGTAATTGTCAATGATCTTGAAATTTTCTACAATTCTGTTCCATCCAAACAAAGAATTAAAGCTGCTACCTATGGCCGCGGACTCTGGGAATCAGAGCTGTATGCCTCTCCTGATATTCCTCCTGTGGCCGATTTTGAAGTGAAAGATACTGTCGTTTGCCCCGGATACACAGTAAGCTTTAACAATCTTTCTTCTTATGCCACTTCATTCAGATGGTACTTCCCTGGTGCCAATCCCTCTGTAAGCACCGACCGTAACCCGAAAATAAGATTTGAA
This sequence comes from Sphingobacteriales bacterium, assembly GCA_012517435.1. Classification (NCBI taxonomy): domain Bacteria; kingdom Pseudomonadati; phylum Bacteroidota; class Sphingobacteriia; order Sphingobacteriales; species Sphingobacteriales bacterium. The sequence continues at coordinate 32,166 of JAAYUY010000130.1, forward strand.
TCTCCGGGTTACTATGATGTTTATCTGGTAGCCATCAACGATTACGGAAAAGATTCCATCAGGAGAACTGCCCTTATCAGGGTGGACGCAACTGCAAAATGCATATACATCATGCCATCCACCTTTTCCAATGATGTTTATACCACCTGCACCGGAACCTTGTTTGACCCGGGAGGAAACAGCAACTACACAAGTAACTTAAATACCATTGTAACCATTTCACCGCCACAATCAACCGGAATTATCATGACATTCAAAAGTTTTCAGACAGAAGATAAATTTGACGTACTTGAAATATTTGAAGGCACATCTGTCAGTGGAAAGCGTATTGGCGCTTTTTCAGGAAGCACTCTGCCCGGAAATGGCCTGATTGTATCACAAGAGGGTAGTGTTACCCTTCGCTTTACCTCTGATGCCCTCGACAACAGGTCAGGTTTTGAAATGGAATGGAAATGTATCAAACCTGATGAGCCTCCTTTTGCCTATTTTTCTGTCACGAACAAATACAGTTGTACAGGTGAAATAAACTTTGAAAACCGCTCCCTGAATAATCCTGTTTCTTATTTATGGGATTTTGGCGATGGTTCGTCTTCATCAGAAATAAACCCGGTTCATCAGTATCAGAAAAACGGGAAATACAATATTAAGTTAAAGATTTCCAATGCTCATGGATCAGACAGCTTTACCATCACCAACCTTGTTGTAGATATGCCGTTACCACCAAAAGTTAATCACGGGTCAAGCTGCGGAGCAGGTCAGGTTTCCCTTTCGGCCTATGGGGACGGTCATCTTTACTGGTATAACAGCCTGGCTGATTCAATACCTTTCCATAAAGGTTCCGGTTATCAAACATCGTTTCTGACTGAAACAAAAGATTATTACGTCAGATTGTTCACATTCGGGCCTTCACAATATGCCGGTCCATATTCCAATTCCATCGGATCTGGTGGTTTTCTTACCGGAACTCAGGGTTTGTTGTTTAATGTTTATAAAAATCTAATTATCAGGTCAGTTAAAGTGTATGCAAGTGGAAGTGGCAACCGGCAGATTCAGCTGAAAAACAGCTCCGGAAGCATTTTATATGACACCAATGTTTATCTCAACAGCGGTGAAAACCGTATAAACCTCAATTTCGAAGTCGAAAAAGGAAATGCTTATTCTCTCATCGGAATCAATGCAACACTTTACAGAAACAATGCAGGTGTAAGTTATCCCTATACCATTGAAAACTTAATCTCGATTTACAATTCTACTGCCGGATCAACGGTTTATTATTATTTTTACGACTGGGAAATTCAGGAAAGCGATGTCTGCCGGAGTTTACCTGTAAAAATCACTGCCGGTATATTTCAACAGGCACCAAAAGCCGGTTTTGATGCAAAAGACTCCGGGCTTTATGTGAAGTTTAACAATCTTTCCACCAACAACCTGATCAACAACTGGAGCTTTGGCGATGGAAATACCTCTGATGAAGTCTCTCCTGTTTATAAATATTCTGCCCCCGGCAATTACACAGTAAAACTCAGTACCCACAACGCCTGCGGCAGCGACTCTGTGTCGAAAAATATATTGATAGTCAATAGCTTAAATGAATATTCAGTTCCCGACATAAGGGTTTATCCCAATCCTTCCGAAGGAAAGTTTACTGTTGAACTAAGCCATAGTTCAGGAAAATTAAAAATAACTGATGTTAACGGAAAAGTTGTAGCCGAAGAAATTCTGGATGGCACTGGCAGAAGTATTTTCTTTACATACCAGCTCAAGAGAGGAATTTATTTCCTGTCGCTGATTGATGAAAACGGAATATTAACCAGAAAAATTATAATCTATTGAAAATCATATCATATAATGTAAACGGAATCCGGGCAGCACTCAGCAAGGGCCTAATTGACTGGCTCAAATCAACGGATGCTGATATCGTCTGTATTCAGGAATTGAAAGCAACACCGGAACAATTCGATACTGCTCAGTTTGAAGACCTTGGATATCATTGTTTCTGGAATCCTGCTGTGAAAAAAGGATATTCAGGAGTTGGACTATTATCCCGAGCTAAACCCGATAAGGTTGTTTTTGGTTTCGGGAAAGAGATATATGATCAGGAAGGCAGGGTCATCCGCGCAGATATCGGAGATAAGAGCTTCCTGTCTTTATATATTCCTTCAGGTAGCAGTGGTGACGAAAGACAGGATTTTAAAATGGAGTTTCTTGATTTTTTTACAGACTGGACCATTGACTTGCTCAGGCAAAGGCCAAATCTCGTCATTTCAGGTGATTTCAATATCTGTCATCAGGCCATAGACATCCATGATCCAATTCGAAATGCTACAAGTTCCGGATTTTTACCGGAAGAAAGAGAATGGTTCTCTGGATTCCTCGACATCGGACTGACAGACAGCTTCAGGTTTCTGCATCCTAAAGTTCAAAAATATTCATGGTGGTCGTTTCGTGCCAATTCACGGGCAAAAAACCTTGGCTGGAGAATAGATTACCACCTGGTATCTGAAGGCTTGAAAAATCAAATCCGTCAGGCGGGCATCGATAACGATGTGGTTCATTCCGATCACTGTCCTGTGTGGGTCGAACTGGCTTAGCCCCTAAAGCATTAATTTAGTCACATCTCACCACAGAGATCACAGAGATCACGGAGAAAAAAATAAATTATGATTGAAAATCAATTAACTGAAAAAATTATTGGCTGTGCCATTGAAGTGCATAAGCAATTAGGCCCAGGCCTCCTCGAATGTGCTTATGAAGAATGCTTATATTACGAGCTTATCAACTCAGGGCTGGAAGTAAAAAAGCAACTTGCTTTGCCATTAGTTTACAAAGAAATACAATTAGATGCCGGTTACCGCATTGATTTGCTGGTGGAGAACAGAGTGATAGTTGAAATTAAATCGGTAGATGCTATTGCCGAAATACACAAAGCACAACTAATGACCTATATGAAACTGGCAAATTTAAAGATTGGCCTGCTGATTAATTTCAATGTCACAAAATTAAAAGACGGAATTGTAAGATGGATTATTTGAATTTATTCACCACAGAGAACACTGAGATTCACGGAGATAATTAAAAACTCTGTGTTCCTCCGTGACCTCCGTAGTTAAAATATATCTCACCACAGAGAACACTGAGATAAACGGAGATAAAAAGAGGTAATTCTGAAGGATGTCGAGAACCCCGGGTTAAGTAATCGCAAATCAATTAAAACAGCGGTTTTGGAAAGTTGTAAAATTGATAAATTTGCACTGACTAATCAAGATTTATTAATTACAAATAATTGATTTTTAATATTGAATGAATAATGTTAATCAAAAGTATAAAAACAGAAGTTTAAAACGCAAAGACAGTGTAAAAAATTGTAAATTTGATTGGAGAAATAATATTCAAAGAAATATGAATTTTGAAGAAAAATACTTGGATAAAATCATTAACGGTGATTGCTTAACTGTTATGCAGGATATGCCTGACAAGTGTGTGGACTTGGTAGTAACTTCTCCTCCATACAACCTAAAAAATTCAACAGGAAATGGCATGAAAGATGGACGTGGTGGAAAATGGGCTGGAGCAGCTTTGGTCAATGGTTACAGTCATTATGACGATAATATGCCGCATGAACAATATGCAGAATGGCAATACAGCTGTTTGAAAGAAATGTTCCGGCTAATAAAAGATGACGGAGCAATTTTTTATAACCACAAGTGGAGAGTACAAGATGGTTTACTTCAAGACAGAAAAGATATAATTAGAGATTTGCCTGTAAGACAAATTATTATTTGGAAACGTAAGGGTGGTATTAATTTTAATCCAGGTTATTTTTTACCGACCTATGAAGTAATCTATCTTATACCAAAACGAAAATTTAAACTTGTACCTAAAGCTAACGCATATGGTGACGTGTGGACGTTTACACAAGAGATGAAAAATGAACACCCTGCGCCATTTCCTGTTGCATTAATTTACAGAATTATTTCTTCAACAACGGCACAAATTATTTTAGACCCATTTATGGGTAGTGGAACAACCGCAGTTGTTGCAATGGGATTAAAAAGACATTACATAGGAATTGAGCTATCACCTGACTATTGTAATATGGCTGAGCAGAGAATTAAACGTAATAAAATACACAGTGAACTTTTTGGTTTAAGACAGTTGTCTTTATTTCAAGATATAGATTGATGAAAATTTACACTAAAGAAAGCTTGATAAAAGAGCTTAAGAAAATTGCTAAAAAAGGTTGGATTGAGAATAAAAGGTATGGGAATCAAGGAGGTATTGGAAATACCCTTGAAGATTTGTTAGGGATTGAAGAAAACAATTTACCAATTCCTAACGCAGCAGAATGGGAGTTAAAAACCCAACGATTAAACACTTCTTCACTTACGACTTTATTTCACATTGAACCTTCACCCAGAGCAGTGAAATTTGTACCGCAAGTTTTATTGCTAAAATATGGTTGGTCACATGAAGAAGCAGGAATTAAATATCCTGATAATGAAATGAGTTTCAGACAAACCATTCATGGACTTTCACCAAGTGACAGGGGTTTTCAAGTTGTTATTGACCGTAACAATCGTAAAATTTTAATCTCATTTGACAGTAGTAAAGTTGCAGAAAAACATACTGATTGGCTTAAACAAGTTAAAGAAAGAGTTGGGTTAGGACAACTCGATCCCCAACCTTATTGGGGTTTTGACGACCTTTCTAACAAGGCGGGAACAAAATTATTAAATTGTTTTTATGTTCAAGGAGAAGTTAAAAAAGAAGGCGACATAGAGTTTTACAGATACAGTAAAGTAATGATGCTACAGAAGTTCAAATTTGAAGGTTTTTTAAACCAAATTGAGAAAGGGAATATTTTGATTGACTTTGACGCAAGAACCGGACACAATCACGGAACAAAATTTAGAATGAGACAAAATTGTTTGCCAGAACTTTATGAAAAAGCAACAATTATTTTATGAACGAAATAAAAGCTCAATTAGTAACAATTAAGCCCTTATTTGGTTTGCAGAACCAACGATGATATTTACGATACATCGAAATTGTTCAAAACTGGTATTAAATTGGGATTTCGAAAAAATAACTTATTATTATTTTACTTTAAGACAAAAAAGAATAAATGCCCAATTCTTATTTTACCAGTTTTTCCACTTGCACAAGCTGTTTTTCTGAATTTTCAATAAGCAGCAGGTAAATACCTGACGAAAGATTATGTAAATCAATGCTTTTTGTTTTTTCATTAACGTTATCCTCTATTAAAAGTCTTCCTGTGATATCGATAATTTTAAATCTAACATTCATGCCTTCAGGATTGAGAAGCAGGACAACATCAGTAACCGGATTAGGATAAACCATAATTATTCCTTTCTGAGAATTATTATCTCTTACGCCAATCACTCCACCAAATTCAAAAGCTCCAATATCTGTTTTTCCGTTCCGGGAAGCACCACGTTGGTCCAAAGGAGGTGCTCCCACAGATGTTCCTGCATCAATTGCGGGGCTGGTGGGTTTTAAAGCATGCGTTTTGGTGGGGCCTCCATTATCAGCCAGAATTTCAAGTTCTGCATCCATATTGTTGATATTCCCCTGTCCTGAAACCAGAATGGTATTGTCCTGCAAAATGGTGTAGGTGCGGTTAAAAGTAATCTTTCCTCCGTTTTGTGTATAACCGAAAAAATTGTCAGTAAAACCACTGGCCAGAATACAATTTAACAGGTTGAAATGAACAGTTGCCGGATCATTGTAGGAATAAGCCTGTATGGATTGTCCGCAATAAACGGTATTTTCTGTAAAAGTACAATTAATCAGATTGACCACACAGGAACCATTTGACGAAATGATCCCCATACCACCTCCACAGGTAAGATAATTTCCACTTGTTTTACCTTTATTATTACTAATGGTGCAATTGGTCAGAGAAATCTGAATGGCTTTTCCCGATGTTCCGGCAAACAGGCCTGCTCCATTTGAATGGACCGTATCGGCAACTAAAATATTATTGTAAATCAGGCTATTGCGAATTTCAGCATTTGAATTTTCAATCTGAACTCCGCCTCCTTCATCAAATGCCTGATTGCCTTCAATACTGCATCGTTCGATCTGCAAAACTGCACCAATATGATTGACAGCCCCTCCGCGAAGAAGAGCCGTATTGTTTTTGACTATACAATTTTCCAGATAAAGCTGAGCCGACAATCCATTGCGTAAAGCACCCCCATATCTGGCTTTATTACTTTCAATCATGCAGTTTTTCAGATATAAAATGCCAAGATTTTCAATGGCTCCGCCATTTCCGGAAGTATTACCAAAGCGAATGGTTATACCTGAAATAAAAACCGTATTTCCGGGCATGACTGAAAAAACCCTTCTGTCAGAAACGGAAAGAGAAGCACCTCCTTCAACGATGGTCTGATCAACTCCCTGACCGAGCAAAACAATGTTTTTATTGATCACTATTCCGTTTCCCGTATTTCCGTCAGCTGTAATTATTCCGAAAATATGGATAGTATCTCCTGGGGAAGCCTGTGTCAGCGCATCCGTAACTGTCGGAAATGTTTTACCCTGACCGGCTTCGTAAATAGTTGAAAACAAGGGTGTTGTAAACAACACAGACAGGCACCACAGCCAGATTGTTTTTAAAGTTTTCATCCGGAATTATTGTTTGATTTTCAATCGTACAAAATTAACATTTGTTTATGAAGTATAAAAATGAGAGAAAGTAGCGGATACCAGCGTATGAACTGATTATTGTAAAAAAAATCAGGTTAAAAAAAATTTCGTTACATATTTTGTACACAATATTTTTGGCAGCTGAATAAAAGCTTAAAAAAATCTAAAAACAGAGTTTTTAACTTAAAGCAAATATTTTGGAAAAGAAAAAAATCGTCAAAGATTATGATAAATTGCCGCCTGAGGTATTGGAAAAACTCAGGCAAATGTATCCGAACGGCTATTCAAAAAACCTGATTTCCTATTTCAATGCAGAAGGATTGAGGGTATCTGCCCTGCCATTCGAAACGGAAGAATATTATTATCTGATACGAATGTCAGTTGCGGAGGCAAAAAAGATTGATGAAGAAGACGATCTGGATTTTGGCTTTAAAGATCCGGATGCTCCCGGTGAAGTTTCAATGGAAGATGTAGATCAGGACAACCTGTTCAGCATTCAGGAGCCTGAGGAAGAAGAATAAAGAAAAGGAAAGCAACTGTTTACAGGCTGATTCTGTTAAAATACAACACTTCATTTGTAATAATTCAGTAGATCCTTCCCAATGTCGGTGCGGTAATACATTTTATCGAAGTGAACTGAAGGAATATTGGAATACACCACATTCAGGCAAGCTTCGAGGGACTCAGCCATGGCGTTGACAGCCAGAACCCTTCCGCCTGAAGTTTTCAATTCATTATCCATATAGGCTGCCCCTGCAATAATTACCTGACAATCATTTAATTGTTCAAGACCGGATATTTCTTTTCCTTTTTCATAGTTGCCGGGATATCCGCCCGAAACAAGCATAACAGATACCGAATGCAAGGGAGAAAACAACACAGGCTCAGGCTGAAGCTGTCCGTTTGCTGCCGAAACCATCAGCTCTAAAAGGTCAGATTGAATTCTTGGAAGGATAGACTCAGTTTCGGGATCACCCAGCCTGACATTGTATTCAATCACATAAGGATTCCCGTTGACATTCATAAGCCCGAAGAAGATAAATCCATGGTAATCAAGATTTTCGGCTTTAAGCCCTTGAATAGTTGGTTCAATAATGCGTTTGATGACTTTCTCCCTGAAATCATCTTTAAAAAAAGGCACAGGAGAAACAGAGCCCATACCACCCGTATTAGGTCCTGTGTTTCCATCACCCACCTGTTTATAGTCCTTGGCTTCAGGCAACAAGACATAGTTTTTACCGTCTGTAAGCACAAAAACCGAAATTTCAATTCCTGATAAAAACTCCTCAATGAGGAGTGTATTTCCCGCCTGGCCGAATTTTTTGTCAAGAAAGGCTTCATCAAGTGCCTGAAAAGCTGTTTCCTGATTCTGAGCTACAGTAACTCCCTTCCCGGCAGCAAGACCATCTGCCTTTAAGACAACCGGATATTTTGAGCTCATCAGGTATTCCCTTGCCAATTGATATTGATCTGCCTTAAACATCTCAAAACCGGCAGTCGGGATGTGGTATTTCTTCATAAATTGTTTGGCAAAATACTTACTTCCTTCAAGTTGTGCGGCCTGAGCCGAAGGTGCCAGAACTTTGACGGAAGACAAATCTGTCTTACTTTTAAAAAAGTCGTAAATTCCTTTCACGATAGGGTCTTCAGGCCCGGCAATGACCAAATCAATTCCCCTGTCTTTAACCTCAAAGGCTATTTTATCAAAATCATCCGGATTTCCTGAGATATTTTCTGCGATGGAAAAGGTACCGGCATTACCCGGCAATGCAAACAATTTACCGCATATAGGGCTTTTCCTGATGGCTTCACACAGGGAATGTTCTCTTCCCCCGCTGCCTAAAACAAGGACATTCAGTTTATTCATTTGTTTGTCAATCTTTGGGTTACAAAATTCCAGTTCAAAAATAGAATAAATACTTATTTTAGCTCCCCGAAAAATTATCAAAGATAACCGCATACTGATGAGCATTGCTGAAAAAGTTTCTGCTAATTCCGATCCGCTCAAGATTTATTACAGTATGCTTGAAGACATTGAAAAGGCTAAGAAATATATTTACATAGAAACTTTCCGATTTGAAAACGACCCCATCGGAATAAAGTTCAGAAACCTACTGGCCAAAAAGGCCCGTGAAGGGGTAAAAATTATGATACTTACCGATGCATGGGGAACCTCAGTCAATTCAAAATTTTTTAAAATGATCACAGATTACGGAGGTGAAGTTAAGTTTTTTAAAAGCATACGCTTCGCCCTGAATCTTTTTCTGGTCAATCATGAACGTGACCACCGCAAACTCCTGATAATAGATGATTTTATCAGTTACATAAGCTCCATCAATATTTCCAATTACAACCTTAACTGGCGTGAATTCTCACTTCGGATAGAAGGTGAACTGGCTGTTTTTCTGAAAAAAATATTTCTTGAAAACTACAACCTGAAAAACACCTATAAATTTGATAAAAAAAGAAGCTCGCAGATTGTAAAAGCCGGTCATTTTGAAATAGTGAGGGATGTACCAAGCGTCAGGTATCAGCGTATCAGAAAGCGATTTGTACAACTGATTAACATCAGCAAGCATCAGGTATTTATTGAAACGCCCTATTTCCTGCCTACTTTTCTGCTTACCGAAGCTCTGATTGCGGCTGCAAAACGTAAAGTGGACGTGAACATTATTATACCCAGGCGGTCGGACGTTACGGTAGTTGACCGGTTGAGACAGTATTATCTCGGTCGTTTTTACGAAGCAGGGGTAAAAATCTGGTATTATCTCCCCACCAATCTCCATTCAAAACTGTTTATTTCGGATCAATGGTTTTATGCCGGTTCCACAAATTTTGACTATCGCAGTTTCAGGTATATGTTTGAAATTGGATTGTTTGGTACTCAGGAAGACATCTGGTCAGTCATTATGAATCATATTCATGAAACCCTGAGTGAATCAATACCATTTGATTATCATGAATGGAAAAACAGGGCTGCCTCCTTAAAAATAATTGAAAGGCTTTTGCTCCCTGTAAAACATCTTCTTTAGGCAACCTTATCTTAATTAAACCTATCTTTGTACTTAATTAATATGGTCATTTATGAAAAAATCAATCAGTATTATTTTACTTTTATTTGCATTCTCCTTTCTGAAAGCCCAGGTGAGTATTACTTCTCAGGATATGCCATCAGGCGGTGACACACTTAGATACAGCGAAGCAAATATTACACAGGATATTCTCTCAAAATATCAAAACACCGGCAGCAACTATATCTGGGATTTTTCTGATTTGGAACCCACCTCACAGGGTATTTATGAATATAAAAATGCCATGCAGACACCTTATGGATTTTACTTTTTCGGCTCTTACGGCCTGAAAGTGTCGGATAGCATAGGCATGGGTTCATACAGCATCAAAAACATCTATAATTTCTTTAAGAAAACAACATCCAGTTTTGAAGCCAACGGAATGGGCCTGACTTTCAGCGGCCTTCCGGTTCCTGCCTATTATCAGGACAATGATGAGATTTACAAATTCCCGCTTACCTACAACAGATACGACAGTACGACATTCCGCTTTGTGACGACACTCAGTGGAATGCTGGAATATAGCCGAACCGGTTACCGTGTCAATGTTGTCGATGGGGAAGGAAAAATAACCACACCATACGGTACATTTGACTGCATCCGGGTTAAAACATATATTTATGAAATCGATTCTATCGGTATTAATACTTTTAAATTTGGTTTTCCCAATCACCAGATGGAATATAAATGGCTGGCCAAAGGAATTAAAATTCCGGTTCTTGAGATCAAAGGCAATGTAACCATGGGTAACTTTACCCCCAACACACTCCGCTATCGCGATCAATACAGAAAAATATATTCACCTTTTGCCCCGGTAGCATCTTTCGATGCCGATAAAACCAATGTCAATACCGGTGAAACGGTTACTTTTTTCAACAATACCACTTCCATAACTCCGGCTACTTATCTCTGGAAAATTACGCCTTACAATTTCATTTACACGAATTATACTGACAGTACCAGCGAAGAGCCTCAGGTAATCTTTACCAAGGCCGGCACCTATTCCGTGCGCCTGACAGCCAGCAATAATTTTGGCGAAGATGACACACTGCGAACTGATTATATTACAGTTACAGGCGGTAATCCTTTTGTTACCAAGGCGTGGTTTATCTATGACAAGGAAAACCCCACCACGGGTGATGATGTCTATTTTACAGACAAAAGCACTACCACAGGATCTACAACTTATCTCTGGGAAATCAATCCGCAGACAGTTACTTTCCGTTTTACAACCAATAAAAACAGCCGTAATCCGATCATTAAATTTAACAGCGCAGGCAAATATGATGTTAAACTGACAGTAACCACCCCGTATGGCAGCCACGACACTACCAGAAGTATTACTGTGGCGCTCAGTGATATTCAAGAAGCCGGTCAGGTTTTTTACCATGTATATCCCAATCCTCTTAATGCAGGAAAAAACCTCTTAAATATTGAGTTTTCAGAAGGAGGAGAAGAAACAATTCTGGCTCTCTGTGACGCTTTGGGAAAAATTGTCTGTACCGGAAAATCTGAAGCAGGCAACAGTTTATATTCAATGGAAACTCCTGAATTACAAGCAGGTATATATTTCCTGAAATTTATGACAGGTGAAAAAAATCATATTCTGAAAATTTTGGTCAGGTAGTTTTGTTAAAACGGCAGTTTTAATTGTTTCTCATTGAGCAGAAGCTGAAACGATTTGCGGTGATAGCATGAGATTCCGGCCTGTAGAATGGCTTTACGGTGCTCCATGGTAGGATAACCTTTATTTTTTCTCCATTTATACACAGGATATTCATTATCAAGATTTTCCATAATTTTATCCCTGAATGTTTTTGCCAGAATGGATGCTGCTGCAATTGAGAGGTAAGTGCTATCACCTTTTACGATACACCTGAATGGTATATCTGTTTCCGGTCTGAAGCGGTTTCCGTCAATCAGCAATAGCTCAGGAGTAACGGAAAGTTTTCTGATTGCTTGATTCATGGCTTTAAAGGTAGCATTCAGGATGTTGATCCGGTCAATCGTTTCGTGGTCAATAATCCCGATACCGTATGTGATAGCCTTTTCTTTAATGATTTCTGAAAGATAATCTCTTTGTCTGGCAGAAAGTTTTTTGGAGTCATTAATTAAGGGATGATTAAAACCTTCAGGGAGTATTACGGCAGCAGCCACCACAGGCCCGGCAATACATCCCCTTCCGGCCTCATCAATGCCAGCTTCGAGTTTTTCAGAAAAACACGTATTCAATCCCATTTTTCAATGCAGCTCAGACTAATTGTAACTTTTTATTTTATCTTCAACATCTTTTAAAAGCTGATTCATTTGCCTGTAAATATTATCCAGTTGTGATTTGAAAAACTCACCCGAATGAGAGTCCCATACTTCGATAGTGGTATTTGCATCAGGTGATTCAATATAAAAATCTGTCAGCACTGTCTGATAATATCCGTCAGCAATACTCAGTATCATGTTGAAAAACACTTTACTTTGTTCGGTTTTAAAAAAGGTTTCATAAGAAGAGGGCACCATACAACGCAGGGTAATTTTCAATTGATCGGCATTTTTCGATTTAAGGGTTTTTGTTATTCCTTCTTCTTTTTCTGCAGAATACCTGAGCAACAAGGCATAAGCATCCTGAGGATTATCAGTTTTTGCTTTAAACTTATTTGTAAAAGTAACTTTTTCGCCAACATAAGGGAGTTTTAATTCTTCATTTACATGATATTCCTGAGGAACTTCCTCCCTGACTTCCTGTTTCCCCTTCTTTGTATATTTTTCGACTCTTTCTGAAGAAATTTTCCGTTCATTTGATCTTCCATCCTGCGTGAAGAAAATATATCCGCCTTCGACTTTTGAAATGGTCCCTATCTTCTGTTTCCCACTTTTGAAAATGATTGTATCCTGGGCATTCGAAAGAATGATACAGAATGAACAAATAATCAGGAGTAAAATAAATTTCATGATTTTTTAATTCAAATTAATGATACAAAGATAGGATTAATGAACAATCCGATAATTTAACATTTCAAACTTTTCCCTGTTTATCAGTTACCTTTTAAATTTACTAAGTATTAAGTTCTGAAATGTTGATAAGTACAATAACTTAAATAAAAAGTTGCTCTCTTCAGGATAACTTTGTTAGAAATTAAATGATGGTTTATTAGATTTAAATGAGCAAAAAAAGAAGGTCGGCCCATATTGTATTTTTTCTGATTATTCAATTTCTTTTTATTGTCGGGCTCTCTGTGAGCCAGCAGGTTGAGACTAAAAACAATAAATCAGATATTGGACAATTACTTAAATTAGCAGAGGGAAATACTGAGTCAAATCCCAGAAAGGCAATTGATTATGCAAAACAAGCCGATCTGGCTGCCAATGAAATAAACGATAATTTATCCAAGGCAAAAGCATTCTATCTGATTGGGGTTGCCTATTTCAATATGCAGGAAGTATCAAATGCACTTGATTACTTTGACCGAAGCCTTAGGCTTTCAAGGGTTTTCAGCTTTGATAACCTGATTGGAAAAAACAGATATTATTTTGGACGTTGTTTTATAGAAATCGGCAATTTTGAAAAAGCCCTGGAAGAACTGAATGAAGCTGCTGAACTCTTCAGCAAGTTAAACCTGAAAGAAGAACTGAATACAACCTATTATTTTCAGGGTATTGTCCATCTGAAAACAAATGATATTCCGGCAGCAAAAAAGAATTTTGAGGAAGCCCTCAGTTATTTCTTAAAAACAGAAAATCAGTTGTCCGGAAAAATTTATGAAAATCTGGCTCTTTGTGCTGTTGAAGAGAAAAACTTCAGCGAAGCCGAAAAACATTTCAATGAAGCCATCAGTTTTTATTCAAAAATTCAGCTGAAAGATGCATGGATTTATATTCAGTTTGGCAGATTTTTAACTTCAAGGGCAAAATATAATCAGGCAGCTGCAATATTTCAAACGGCTGTAAAAATGGCACAAGAGATTAAAAACAGTTATTACCTGGCATTAGCAACTGCTTTATTATCTGACACTTATCTAAAGATAGGCAATACTGTAAAAGCTGCAGAGCTGGCCAACAATAGTCTGAAAATCTCTGAAAAGTCTGACTATTATGATATTACCACCCAAAATTATTATACGCTGTATGAACAGGCGAAGAAATCAGGAAACACCGGAAAGGCATTGGATTATCTGGTTAAATACATAGCAGCAAAAGAAAAGAAAGAAGCCATTGAACACGAAACAACCATCAGAAACCTTAAAATAAGTTTTGGAACGCTTGAGCAAGATCGCGAAAATGAGCTTCTCAGAAAAAACAACCAGATACAGAACCTTAAACTTTCAAGGCAACGTACTTTAATTATTTTCCTGCTCCTTTTCGTGATATTACTTATCTCCGGATTGCATTTCATTTTCCGTCTTCTGCATCGCGACCGACAGCGAAACAAGCTTTTTGAAGAGCAAAACCAGCAACTGACCGAAACGCTGGCAAAGCTCCTTCAGAGTGAAGCAGAAAACCGCTCAGTCATCCGGAGTATTCCTGATAAAATGTATTTTATTGATTCCTCCGGACACTTTTTATCCAAGCCATCTCTGGCCTATTCCCTGAGTAAAGATGAGATTGAGCAGATTAAAGGAAAACATATTTCCGACTTTTTTCCACCCGATGTCGTTGACAGGATCAGGGAAATACAGGCAAAAACGTTAAATACAAAAGAAGTGCAGGTGCTTGAGTATGAAGTGCCTTCCGCTGAAGGAACTATTTACTATGAAGCCCGCTTTAATTACGTTTATGATAATGAACTGATGCTTATCATCAGGAATGTGACAGACAGAAAGCTACTTGAAAAAGAAATTATTGATGCAAAAGAGCGGGCAGAATCTGCCACAAAATCAAAGTCAATGTTTCTGGCAACCATCAGCCATGAATTACGAACCCCGCTGAACAGTATTATCGGAATGTCGGATTTGTTGCTGGAAACAAAACTTGATCTGACGCAAAGAAATTTTACAGAAGTCATTTATAGTTCGGGCAACACCCTGCTCAGCCTGATCAATGATATTCTCGATTTATCCAAGGCAGAAGCAGGCCAGCTGACCATTGATAATCGTCCGTTTTGCCCGGCTGATGTCATTGAAGAGACTACTAACCTGCTGGTTTTCAAAGCTAAAGGGAAAAACATTGAACTGTTTACCCGACTTTCTCCCAATATTCCTCATGAACTGATCGGAGACCCTGCACGCCTCTTGCAGATATTACTTAATCTGACCAATAATGCGATAAAATTTACCCATATTGGTAGTGTTACCATCGATGTAACTCCAGTAAAAATCCTTCACGATAGCGTTGAACTTAAATTTTCAATAATCGATACCGGTATTGGCATCTCCGAAGAAGATCAGGAAAACCTGTTTACTCCGTTTTTTCAGGCAGGTACGCAACATTCACTAAAAAATGAAGGTACGGGTCTGGGACTAAATATTTCGAAACGTCTGGTCGATCTGATGGGTGGGCAAATTGGTCTGAGCAGCGAAAAAGGGAAAGGGTCAACATTCTGGTTTACAATACCTTTCACACTACCAGCCAATAATGAGGAAGAAGAAAACCCTGATATTCCTGAAGAGCCGATTGCTGAAAAATCAGTCAAGGACATCAGAGTACTCGTTGCCGAAGACGATGTCATCAATCAAAAGCTGATAACCATTGTCTTAAACAAAGAAGGCTATACCTATGAAATAGCTAAAAACGGGCAGATAGCATTGGAAATGTATAAGTCAAATCCTTATCCGGTGATATTGATGGATATCGATATGCCTGTCATGGATGGAATCGAAGCAACCATACGCATCAGAGATTTCGAAAATACGCAGAAAATCAAAAGGAAATCGAAAATTATTGCTGTTACGGCAAAAATAGTCAGCGCTGATCAGGAAAAATGTTTTCAGGCAGGTATGGACGGTTTTATCAGCAAACCCTTCAAACCTGATGAACTGTTAAATACCATTAAAAAGCTTCTGGCCTCCTGATCGTCCGTCTTTAAGATTTTAATATTGAAAAATTTTGTAATATTGTACCTCATAATAAACAGTAAAATTCTGCACTATGCAAAAAAATCTTATATTAAGCATTTTGCTGATCATGAGCTGGCTTTTTATTAAAGCTCAGGATTTCACCGAAGCCGACAAGGTAAGAGGAATCTGGTTTACAGAAGACAATAAAAGCACCGTTGAAATATACCGTGCCAAAAACGGAAAATATTATGGTAAAATAACCTGGTTGAAAAATCCCCTTGAAGAGGATGGAACCCCCAAAGTGGACGACCAGAATCCTGATCCATCCAAACGGAAAGAACCACTCATCGGGCTGCTGATTTTAAAAGGTTTTGAATATAGAGGAAACGGCATTTACAAAGATGGCACCATCTATGACCCGGATAATGGAAAAACCTATAGCTGTATTATGACACTGACAGACATCAACCACCTCGACATCAGAGGATATATCGGTATATCACTGATCGGCCGCACCACCGAATGGGTCAGGAAAAAGCAATAGCTTTTTGTTTTTTAAATTTGGACAGCATTTCTGACATAAAACCGACTACGGTAAATATCAGGAAGGGAATAAGGTGAAAATGAAACCTTGACTCTCCGAAAAAAACCAGACTGACAAGCAGATAATAAAACAACATCATCAGTCCAATTTTATCAATGATATTCAATCGTTTATGAACAACTTGTATGGCTATTGCCATGATGTATAATATCAACAACAATAAATAGGCTCCATTGCCGAAAAAACCTATTTTCCTTAAAAGAAATATCTGATTTTCATTTTGTAAACCTCTCAGGTTCCAGAGTATTCCGTCCATTCCCGGCCAGAAAAAATAAAAAGCTTTTGCCGGTAATCGCTTCAAGGTCTCCACAGGATGATGAAGGATATAATCAATTGCCATCCGGGTTGCTATCCGGTTATACTCTGCTTCATTCTTAGCCTGATCAATACCTTTGAAAAAATCAGCATGACGATAAAATCTCCCTTCGGCATCCGGATTATTCCCGATGAGCAAATCGAGGCCACTATTGGTTGAAACCGGAACAAAGTCATTGAATACCTTATAGTTGCGTATGCTCCATGGCAAAATAACTATGGCCATCACCAAAAGAACAAAGATTGATTTTTTTAAAGCCAGACGGATATTTCTCCGGTATATCAATAAAATAATCAGCAAAGGAATAAAAAAAACAGCCGGACGGGTCAATACGGCCAAATCCCAGAGAACGGAAGAAATGATCAGATATAAACGATTGTTATTTAAATGGTTAAGTAAAAAATAAATCGCTGTCAAAAAGAGAAACAGGAAAAAGATTTCATTGTAAACCAGATTGACATAAGCCACATGATTAGGATATACTGAAAGTAAAATAGCTGACCAGCCGGCAATGTGTGGGTTTGGGACTGAAGATTTCAGCAAATTGTAAAACACAAATACAGCAATAAGATAAAGGAAAAGATTGGTTATGCGTGCAACCCACACATCGCAGGAAAAAATGCGGAAAACAATAGCAAGAAAAGCAGGATAACCAACAGGATAATAGGCTGTCGGGTTATCCTCGTCAAAATAGGGCATTCCCTGCGAAAGCATACATCCCTTTTCCATAAACCATCGTGCATCACTGGCAATTTCAGGGTGAAAATACCACATCCAGAACACACGGGTCAGGATGGTAAGCGACAGGGCAATCGCCAGATATGGAAATCTGCGGGACAATAATTCTTTCTTTTGATTGAAAATCATGGTTTAACACCCTATTATCAGGACTAAATTATTAGATGTACAAAGGTAAAATTTTCCGACATAATTTTGCATTGCCAAATAAAAAAGTCTTCAGAGGGAGCAGTGATCCAGTTGGGGCCCTGTCCTCTGAACAAAAATTTATTGATTTTCTTTAATGAGCCTTTTGGCATGTGTATGCTTGATACTGAACTGAAGGTCCCATGATATGGCTATTCTGGAAAAAGTATCCAATAGGGTAATCAAATAAGCATTTCTTCTCTCTCCCCGAATGTAAATGTATTTAACATCAATCTCAATGACTTCAAAAGGGTGAGACGGATTAAGTTGGTTATGTTCAACATATTTTCCGGCAGATTTTTTTCCCGGGATTGCCTAAATTATGTTCTTTCATCAGCCGATAGACCTTTTTGTCTCCAATCTGATAATTTAAATCTTTCAGTGTCCAGGTAACCTTTAAATATCCGTTTTCCATAAACTCCTGTTGAAGTATTCTGCATATTTCTGCAACCACAACATTGTTGAGGACAATACTCCAGCCTGTCATCTTTGTAGGTGTAGTATTAGGTGCTTTTGCTGATCCCTGCCATTGTGGCCATCATACAAGCTAAGCCAATTTTTCCTCCCCGAAAATTGCTCGTCTTATATCGCACCTGATGAAGCATGAAGTTCTCTGGCTACGAATTTCTCACTAATTATTTTTAAAAAATGAGTTTTTGCACAGTTTGACGGTTGCAAACAGGCGTATACTGCCAACCTTCAACTTTATAGTCAAGGAACAACTTTATCAGGCAGTTACGCTTGTTTGTTGTTAGCGTTTCGTGCTTATTATTTAAATGGTAGTAAATGAATCCGTTATAGAAGTAACACCTTGTGGACCAGGTTGAACAATTCCTCTTAAAGGAATAGGTATTTGAATACCAGGAATTCCTTGTTGCATAGCAACTGCATTGTCATATATACTTATCAAAGGCACACCAGCAGGCACTAAACTTGACTTTATTTCAGTAACAAGTCCTTTGCTCTTTGCTTCTTCTGGTTCTAATGTTGTTCTGCTATGTATTAATTTTTGGACTTCTTCAACCTGTTTATTAATTGTACAAGAAATTACTTTAGCAATATTTGATTGATCTGCTTTAACTAATTTCAGTTTCTCCTCAATAGATGGCTCATCCAATGCTTGAGGTGACATAATCTGCATAGCAACAGGGTGTAATAGAAAACGCGCATGAGGTACAGAGTATCTATTTGATCCTGCACAAAACATCACAACGCCAATAGAATCAACACTTCCAAAATTATAAGTATTAACTTCAATTGGTAATCCTTTTAATAAGTTATATACAGAAATCCCGTCATGCACACTACCCCCTGGAGTTGAAAGTAGTAGATGAAGCGTTTTCATTCCTTGCAAAAGAAATTGCTCAACCTGTCTTTGTAATTGTATTACAGTGTTTTGGTTGACTTGTGCGTAAAACTTTATATAAGTCTCCATATTTTAAAATTTATAAGTTGCACATTTACAAAAGTAATCATTTTCTTTAAATCAAAAATATTTACTACCATTTTTCCTATAACCAAATAAACTATCTTAAACAAGCCTCTACAAATTTTACTCCTAATGGTGTCATCGTTACAGCATCAATTCCTTTATAGATTGTAATAGGCTCATTTCCAATTCTTGTTCCCGGACTTTTTAATACAGCAGGTGATAATAATTGCAACCGCATCAAATTATTCACTGAAATTGCATATATGTCGGTAGAAACATTAAGAGCTTTCATCAATTGGTCCTTTGTTAATGAATAATTATAAATTTCACTTATGGGATTTAATTGGTTGCCTCTATGTAATAAATTATAAAATTCGTTAAGGAGTCTTGCCTCAATTCCTGTGATATTTTTAATCATATCAATAAATCCATAGCGTAGTTCTTCATTAAAAGATGGATTCATCGCGTTTGCAAGCAAGTGATTCCATAAATATTGAATATTAGGGTCTTCTTCCAATGTGGCTTCTTCCATAATTGGTAATGCAATTTTTGGTGGAACTGCTCTTGTGTCTTTTATATTTTTATCATCAAGTATTTTATTTACTTCATCGGCCATTTGAACCATTCTTTTCCAGCGAATGAACCTTAACTTGTCAGTAATCATACTAGAAATTTCATTTATTGGTTCCTTGAAAACCTTGGCAAAAAAACTTCCTGCTTTGTCAGCAATTTCTAATCCTTTTTCTCCAAGTTTGGCTGTCTCTTGAATCGCTTTAGCAATTTCACCTGCATCTGAATTCATATTTATAGTTTATTTGGTTAATCGTTTCTTTTTCTAAGCATGAACGCTAACG
>JAAYUY010000131.1 GCA_012517435.1 Sphingobacteriales bacterium
CAATCATCAAAGGCCTTGTTCCGGGAGCGATGATCCAGATATTCTGAGGCATTATTTGCTGTTCGGGAGAGCAGGAATGTAAGTTTAATAAAATAATAATCCCGCAAAATATCATTATTCTGTTCATCTTGGATGGCATTTGGCCTGCAAATTTAAAAATTATATTTCTTGTTATTCTTTCAGTGCGAAGTTTTTTTATTCATGCATCGCTTTGTATTTTTGAAATAAAGATAGTCCTGAAAATATTTATTAATCGGGCTAAAAACAATCATCATGAAAAACCTCAGAATATTTTTTGCCATTCCGCTGAATGAAGAATTGTCAGCTTTGTGCAGGGAATTTACAGAAGCATGTGAAAATCAATCTATTCGTTGGATTGCCCCGGAAAATCTGCATGTAACGCTGGTTTTCTTAGGCGATTTTCCTGAGAATCTCTTATCTTCCTTGTTGCAACATGTAGAAAATCAACTGTTTAAATCCAAGTCTTTTGAAATTGTTTTTGAAAAGTTTACCTATTATCCTTATAAAAAGCCGGTTATGATCTGGGGTAAATTTTTCGAAAATCCTCAATATTCAGGATTTGTCCGCTTGTTAAATAAAGCCTGTGAAGATTTTTATTTCGATCATCATCTCGAATTTACAGATCATCTGCATAAAGACCAGATACCGCACATTACCCTAAGCCGGTTGAAGAAGCAGCCCCACAACTTATTTCCACTCCCTGAAGCATTTAATTTACATGTTAGGCTGAATGTCAGTAAATATTGTCTTTATCAGTCTGAATTATTGTCAGACGGAGCACGCTACACCCTCTTGCATGATTTTAGCTTAAAGGCATGAAAAAAAAAGCTATGTCAGGCAAATACGATGTGATTGATTTCCAGAAAGATGTAATTGAAGAGAGCTATCATAAACCTGTATTGGTTGATTTTTGGGCTGCCTGGTGTCAGCCATGCCGTATGTTAGGGCCGGTACTTGAAAAGCTTGCAGAAGAAAATAAAGACCGTTTTAAGTTGGCCAAGCTGGATACCGAAAGTTTTCCGGAAATCGCCCGACAGTTTAATATCCGGAGTATTCCGGCTGTAAAACTTTTTGTAAAAGGAAAAGTTACGGCTGAATTTGCAGGAGCCTTACCCAAACAGGCAATTGAAAAATTTTTAAAACAGCATTTACCCGACAAAAACAGGGATGAACTGGAGGCCATTAAAAGCCGTATTCCTTATGGCGTCAATGGTGAGATCATTAAAAGGCTTGAGAATCTGATAGAAAAAGCACCTGAGCTGACAGAAGCCAAGTTTCTGTTGGCACGTCTGATAGTGCTTCAAAACCCTGAGAAAGCCAGGCAGTTAATATCTGATATTCATGCCGATTCACCTTTTTGTCTTCAGTCGGAATACCTGAGGAATTTTTGTCATTTCATGACCCTGAAAGATGAAGATTTTGAAGAAGGAAAAGTCAGGGAAAATCTTATTGAGGCAAGGAAGCTAATTCAGCAATCACAGTTTGATAAAGCGCTGGAAAATATCATACAGTCGTTGATGGTACAAAAGGAATATATGGACGGGCTTGCCCGTAAAACCGGAGTAGCCATCTTTACCATTCTTGGCAACGAACATGCGGCCACCAAAGCCTACCGGAGACGTTTTGATATGTCGCTGTACTGATACAACCTGAGTAAAAGACTTTTCGTCATCCGCATATCAAAAAACACTGATGAAGCTGAAAGATTTATTTCTATTGCCGGGGATAATGTTTTTATTTTTTCCGGCTCATTCGCAATGGCAATGCGGACAAAATCTGATTGATTCCAGAGATGGACAGATTTACCAGACGGTGTTAATCGGTAATCAATGCTGGATGGCGGAGAACCTCAATTACGGCACTATGATACTGAATATCAGCGGGCAAGGAGGACAAATGATGAAGAATGATTCAGTGATTGAAAAATATTGCTGGAACAATGATGAAGATTATTGCAATGGAACGAACGGAAAAACAAAGAAAGGCGGTTTTTACGAGTTCAAGGAAGCCATGCAGTATTATGACGGTCAACCGGCCCAGCCCACTCAGGGTGTTTGCCCGCAAGGGTGGCACATTCCTTCTTATACCGAAATCACTGCGCTGATAAATAGTTTAGGCGGTGACGTAAGTCAGGCTTATACTAAGATGATGCCGGGCGGTTCTTCCGGATTTAATGCCCTTCAGGTAGGCTATCGTTGTACGCTCAACGGGAGTTTCCGCAATGGTGCTATCGGAACAGATGCTGTTTATTACTGGATATCAGAGCAAAGCAAAACCAATCCGGCTTATGCTGTTTTTATGGTATTGGATAAAGGCTCACCTCAGGTTCAGATGTGGGAATACGATAAATCCATTGGCATCAGCGTCAGATGTTTGAAAGATGTTTCAGGTGCCACCAACGAAATTAAACCGGAAAATCTGGTACTGCTTTATCCGGTCAAACGTCTATCTTCCTTGTTATACCTTTCAGTACAATCTCCAGTCTCTCAGAGGCTTGATGTTAAACTGTTTGACTTGCAGGGGAAAGAAATTGTCTCTTCACAGCATTCGCTAATAGCCGGAAAAAATTCTGTAAATATTGATATTCCATACGAGTTAAAAGGAATTTACCTGATTCAGCTAAAAACAGCCGGTAATTGCCTGACGCAAAAATTAGTTTTATAAAGTTTTCAGCCATTTCGGTAAATCTTCCGGAGAAATTCCTGTCGGGTCAATGACTAAATCGGCCTGTCGGTAAAAAGGGAGCCTCTTTTCAAGCAATTCTTTCAGTTTTTGTTCAAAATTCTCTTCCGGAATATTTTTCAGCAAAGGTCTGTCTTCTTTTTCTTTTTTTAGCCTTTCCGCCACGACCCTGAAAGGAGGGAAGAGGAAGATGATTTTCCCATGGTTTTTTATAAAAGAAAGATTTTCAGGAGTAATGATGGTGCCTCCGCCACAGGCAATAATGCAATTTTCAGGATAATCAAAGGACTGAAGTACTTTCGTTTCAATTTCCCTGAATCCTGACTCTCCTTTTTTTTCAAAAATTGAGGCGATACTGCTCTGTTCACGTTTTTCGATGACTTTGTCGAGGTCAACAAAGGGAATTTCAAGAGTTTTTGCCAGTATTTCTCCGTAATGGCTTTTTCCACTCCCCATTAAACCTGTCAGAAAAATTTTCATCACTTAAATTTTTCGTTACCTTTAAAAACAAATCCTCTGAGAAATTCTTTAACCTCCAGCATTTTCCTTCCTTCAGCCTGCAAGCTGAGAAGGTGGATAAAACCTTCGGCAGCAGCGACACGAAGATAGTTTTTGTTGTCGGTCAAAATGGTTCCGGGAGCATGTTCATGTTTTATTGTTTCAAAATCAGCGGTATAGATTTTTATTATTTTATTTTCAAGGGTAGTCCATGCGGCAGGATAGGGCGACAATCCCCTGATCAGGCAATCAATTTTTGAAGCAGGCTGTTCCCAGTTGATACGGCAAAATTCTTTTGTAATCTTGGGAGCCTTCGGATAATTGCCTGTCATATCCTGATGAATTGTAATAACTTTTTGTTTATCAATATAATCCACTGTTTTGCATAAAAGAGAGGCACCTGTGTGAGCCAGTTTGTCGTGGAGGCTGCCTGCTGTTTCACGGGCAGAAATGTCCACCATTTCCTGAAAGATGATTTCTCCGGTATCGATCTGGTCATTTATAAAAAAAGTAGTTACTCCGGTCTTTTTTTCTCCGTTGATAATCACATGGTTAATCGGAGCTGCACCCCGGTAGGCAGGAAGCAGGGAAGCGTGTAAATTGACAGTTCCAGCCGGTGGCAGTTGCCAGACTTCCGGAGGCAGTTTACGGAATGCAACCACCAGAAATAATCCGGCATTTATTTTTTTCAACTGTTCGATAAAGCCTGGGTCTCTCAGATTTTCAGGCTGCAAAACGGGTATTGACAACGATTCAGCATATCTGGCTACTTCCGGTTTGACAAGTTTTAACCCTCTGCCGGCCTGCTTGTCGGGTGTTGTTACCACCGCAGCAATATCCCAACCCTTCTCAATCAGGCTTTTTAAAGAAATGACTGCAAATTCAGGTGTTCCGAAAAAAACTATTTTCATGTAAAAAATTAGAACTGCAAACTTAAACCAAAAAGATTTCATTTCTTACGTTTACGCAAAATGCAATGGAATTTTTCAGGACATATAAACGTTGCAGGAAAGCGGGCTGATTCTGATATTTCTGAAGAAAAAGTAATGTTGTCGTATTCAATCTTTTAAGTGCACAGACAAAAACATAAAGAACTGAATGATAGTCCGTAATAACCGTTCAGAATGCACAGGCAAATCTAAAAAGATATATTTGTAGCAAAAACAGAGATGGACAAACTTGGCCTCAAAACCGAAATCATTGAAAAGTGCATGGTGATGCTTCAGGAAAAGTTTAAGATACACGAGGCAGAGATGAAAGAAGCACAAAATGCGGCCAATGAAGCAGGCCCGCCAAAAGACCGTTACGATCCTTATCGTTCGCAAATGTTGCGCAAGCGGAATTTACTGGCAGAACAATGTCAGCAGGTGCTTGATGAACTTGAAATCCTGAAAAAGATAAACCCTGTTGTGAATGACAAGGTGATGTTTGGAAGCGTAGTCATCACCAATCTGCACAGACTTTTTATTGCTGTCCCCCTTGGAAAAGTGGAAGTGCAGAACGAAGTCTATCATGTCATTTCTGTTCATACACCCTTGTTTGAAGCGCTGAAAAATAAAAAAGCTGGAGATCCCGTTATCTTTAATCAAAACAAGATTCTGATTGCAGATGTTTTCTGATTTGTATTTTAGCTGTCGCATTTTTCATTTAAACAAAACCTTCAATACAGTTTTTATGACCAGATTCATGGTTTTTTTGTTATGCCTGATGAGTTTTTTTAAACTTCAGGCTCAGAATGAAATAAAATTTCTTCAGGCTGTTCAGAAAGGAAACCTAAGCGAAGTGAAAAGCTTTATCGAAAAGGGTATCAATATCAATTGTGCAGACCAGAACGGAAATACAGGCTTAATTATCGCTGTTCGTGAGGGACATTATGAAATTGCCCGGACCTTAATATCCAATGAATGTGATGTCAATCAGAAAAATGCCATGGAATATTCACCTCTGCTGTATGCAGTCGAAATTGAGGATATTGAAATGGTGAAACTGCTGGTGAAGCATGGAGCAAATGTCAATGATGCGACACACACCGGCACTACTGCCCTGATGCTGGCTGTAGAATCCGGAAATTTTGAGATGGTGAAATATCTGCTTGAACATAAAGCCAACCCCAACGGATGGGAAAGGGTTAAGGGAGAAACAGCCCTGATGTGGGCAATCATCTGGGGATATGAGGATATTGCCAGATTATTGATTGACAGGGGTGCACAGGTTAATGCCAATCAGATCAGGGGCTTTACCCCACTTATGTTTGCCTGCGACAGTGGCAGATTTGAAATGGTTAAGTATCTGCTGCAGAAAGGTGCTGATCCCAATCTGGAAGACCGTAAAGGCGAAAACTGCCTTTCTCATTTGTCTGAAAACGGCAATATTGAAATTGCAAAATATCTCACCGGTTATCAGTATGATAATGTAAAAAAACTGAGTATTGAAGGCTATAATGGTTTTCTGGCCATAAAAATGGCTGCCAGCCAGGGCGACCTGGATTTCTTAAAATATCTCATCAGCAACAGAAAAACAAAACCATTCGACCTGACCGTTGCTTTGCTAATTGCATCCGGCAGGGAAAAAATGAATATTGTAATGTATCTTGTTGAAAACCAGCAGGTTGATGTCAATTCTGTCAATGAAACAGGACTAACTGCATTGATGGCAGCGGCTCAGGCCGGGAAGATGGAGGCTGTCAAATACCTGATTGCTCATAATGCCGATCCCAACAAAAGGCAAAAAGACGGTAAAACCGCACTTATTCTGGCTGTCAGGGGTGGATATAGCCAAATCGTTGAGTTTTTAATTAACAACGGTGCCAACATGAACATTGCCGATGATGTCAGCGAAACAAATGTTTATGGCACACCCCTCATGCATGCGGCTGAGCTGGGGCATACCGATATAGCCCGTTTGCTGGTCATGGCAGGAGCTGATATTGATTTTAAGAATCAGTTTGGATACGATGCTTTGTTGGTTGCCCTGAATTTTGACAGGTTCGATCTGGCTGAACTGCTGATCAAACATGGGGCAAATGTGAATACAAAAAACAAAAAAGGTTTCACGGCACTGATGATTGCCGCTTCAAAAGGGAATTTGGCATTGGTCAGGATGTTGGTTGAAAACGGAGCAATGCTCAATCAGATCAATAAGGAAAAAGCTATGTCGGCATTGGATCTGGCCATTGCCGGAAAAGATATCAGCGAAAAATTAAAAGACAAAGTCGCCATAGAATCGTACCGCCAGGTTATTGAATTCCTACAGTCGAAAGGGGCTAAGAAGGCTTCGGAGTTGATGAAATAATACAGGACTTAAATTTTCATATCGAATTTCGAAATGAGAAATTAGAGTTGCAGGTTGTGGATTGGGTTAACTTAATTCAAGCATGCGGTCGATGGCTTTCCGGGCTTTGATGGCTATTTCTTCCGGGACATTGATTTCATATTCGTATTTTGTCAGTGCCCGTTCGACCAGATACAGGTTGGTCATTTTCATATAAGAGCAGATATTACAGAAGGAATGGAAGGTTTTACCGGGGACTTCCAGTCTGAGTTTTTCTGCCATGCCACATTCCGTAACCATGATAAATTCCTTTGCCTTTGATTCGCGGGCGGCTTTAATCATCCCACTCGTTCCCCTGACATAATCTGACATTGCCAGCACATCTTCAGGAGACTCCGGATGGGCAATGACTTCAGCCTCAGGGAAACGTGCTTTGAAATCCCTGAGCAGTGAGCCGTCAAAAGCATTGTGAATGTAGCAATAGGCTTCGTAAGGGATGATCTTCTTTCTTGTTTTGCTTTGAATGTAGGCGGCAAGGTTTTTATCAGGTAAAAAGATGATTTCTTCGTTGGGCAGAGATTCTACAATTTTCAGGGCATTGGCGGATGTACATATCACATCACTATGCGCCTTAACATCGGCATTGGTGTTGATATAGCAAACCACAGCAGCATGGGGGTGCCGGGCTTTTAGGGCAAGAAGCCCTGGTACGTCCGACATATCAGCCATCGAGCAGGTAGCTTCATAGTTAGGCAGTATGACTTTTTTATCCGGATTCAGGATTTTTGCAGTTTCTGCCATGAACCTCACACCACAAAAAATGATAATATCTTCTTCAACTTCCATGGCACGTCTTGAAAGCTCAAGCGAATCACCGATAAAGTCACCTATTTTGTATATTTCAGGATCCTGATAGTTGTGAACAAGAATAATAGCGTTTTTTTCTTTTTTAAGCTTTTTTATTTTTTCAATCAGTTCCTCTTTTATTTTGTCCATATCAGCTTTTTTGGAAAATCAATGAATATTAATACGAAAAAGCCTGCCAAAATTTCTGGCAGGCCATGTCGGGGTGAGAGGATTTGAACCTCCGACCCCCACGTCCCGAACGTGGTGCGCTAACCGGACTGCGCTACACCCCGAAAGTGCTTATCATTGCAGATTAATCTGCTTTTTCAGCAAAAAATGAGAACTGTTTGATGCTGCAAAAATAGTTACTGTCTGGAATATACCAAAAGTATGATTGCTATTTATTCCGGTTTCAGTTTTCTTCGATGATATATATTTCTTCGTCAGGCCTTTTCAGAAAAAACGTTTCACGTGCATACTTTTCAAAACTTTTTTTGTCCATGGTCAATTCGCGTATAATCCGTTGGTTTTCTTTGATTTCTTTGTTATAATATTCAACCGTCTTTCGCAATTCACGAAGATTCTTCCGTGTTTTCATGGTGCGCAGGATGTTGTTGTTGTCGAGAAAACCTACCCAGATGATAAAAAACAAACTGGCAAGGAGGTATTTGTTTTTCAGTATGCCAAGCATTTTTTTCATAAGCCTTTTATCTGTGCAGAAATCTGAAAGATTTACCCGGATAAACAGCATCCGACCCTAATTCATCTTCTATCCTCAGCAATTGGTTGTATTTGGCAATACGGTCGGAGCGTGAGAGTGAACCCGTTTTAATCAGGCCGGTATTCATTGCTACACTCAGATCGGCAATAAAAGTGTCTTCTGTTTCCCCTGAACGGTGGGAGATGACATTTGTAAAATTATGATTTGTAGCCAGTTGCATTGTTTGTATGGTTTCAGTCAGGCTGCCTATCTGATTCAATTTAATTAAAATGGAGTTGGCTGCCTTCATTTCAATACCTTTTTGCAGACGGACAGGATTGGTGACAAAGAGGTCGTCTCCGACAATCTGAATCTTACCGGCTGTTTTATTCATCAGTTTTACCCATCCGTCCCAGTCGTCCTCGGCAAGGCCATCTTCCAGTGATATGATGGGATATTTTTTTATCCAGTTGAGCCAGAATTCAATCATTTCATCGGTAGTAACTTCTTTTTGGGTTGATTTGTAGAAACGGTATAGTTTCTTTTCTTCATCATACATTTCAGAAGCGGCAGGATCAAGGGCAATATAAACATCTTCCCCCGGTTTATATCCGGCTTTTTCAATGGCAGCGATGACTGTCTCGATGGCTTCATCATTGGATTTGAGGTTAGGGGCAAAACCGCCTTCATCACCTACATTGGTTGAATATCCCTTGCTCTTCAGGTAATCTTTCAGGCTGTAGAAAACATTGGCTGCCATGTGGATGGCTTCGCCAAAAGTATCAGCACCGATGGGCATAATCATAAACTCCTGAAAATCAATGCTGTTATCGGCATGTTTGCCACCATTGAGAATGTTCATCATCGGGATGGGGAGTGTGTAGGCACCAACTCCGCCAAGGTATTTGTAAAGTGGAAGGCCTGCCTCCTCAGCAGCAGCACGTGCTACTGCCAATGATACGGCTAAAATAGCGTTTGCGCCTAATTTGGATTTATTTGGGGTATCATCCAGTTCAATCATGATTTCGTCTATCATTTTCTGATCGAATACGCTCAGGTCGAGCAATTCGGGTTCAATGATCTCCATGATATTTTCCACCACTTTTTCGACACTTTTCCCTCTGTACTTATTTTTATCTCCGTCACGTAATTCTACTGCTTCGTGTGCTCCGGTAGATGCTCCGGAAGGAACGGCAGCTCTTCCAATGACTCCGTTTTCGGTAAATACTTCTGCCTCAACTGTCGGAGTGCCTCTTGAGTCAAGGATCTGACGGGCTATTATTCCTGTTATTGTACTCATAATCTAAATTTTTTGTGCAAATGTATCAAAAGTTATTGACTGAATAAAAAATAAATATCAACTGATTGAATTTTTTCCCTGACGGTGATGTTTAACATATTCATTCATGTATTTTCTGAACTCTTGATGAAGCTGAGCTGTTATTTTACCCGGTTTTCCGTCAGCAATACTATAATTATCAAGCCGGACAACGGGCATGACTTCTGTGGATGTTCCCACCACCATCAGCTCCTCCAGATGAGGAAGCTGTTCTGCTTTGATGGGCTTTTCCTCAAAATCAATGTGAAGTTTGCGGCAAAGGTCAATGACAATGTCACGGCTGATACCTGCAAGGATATGGTTGTTTTTGGGATGGGTCAGAACCTTACCATTAAAAACACCAAAAACACTTGAATGTGACGCTTCCGTTACCAGGCCATTACGGATAAAAATTGCCTCATAAGCTCCTGATCTTGAAGCTTTCTCAATGGCCATCACATTGGCGACCAGGCCGATGGTTTTCAGGTCGCAGCGCTGCCAGCGGATGTCTTCTGCAGTAATGCATTTCACTCCTTCGGAAAACTCTTTTTCGAACGGGGTAAATTTCCTGACGGCAATGTAAACTGTCGGAGAAATGTCGGCATCAGGAAAAGCATGCATTCGCCTGTACACCCCACGCGTGATCTGAAGATATACACTGGCCTCCTGATTTGATAAGTGATTTATTTCCAGTAGCTTGTAAATGATATTTCTGATTTCATCCATGTGCGTATTCCTGATTTCGAGCTCTTTCAGACAATAGGCAAGCCGTTGAAAATGCTCATCACCATGAAATAAAACACCTGAAATGCTTCGAAGTACATCATAGGTGCCATCGGCAAACATAAACCCCCTGTCGTTGACGGAAATTCGGGCTTCCTCTTCCGGAAGATATTGTCCATTGAGATAAACGGTAGCTGTCATGGGTGATATGTAAATAATG
>JAAYUY010000132.1 GCA_012517435.1 Sphingobacteriales bacterium
ACTTTTTATGGCCTGAATGGTACCTTTATCGTTGCCGATGGTTAGTTCGACTCCGTTACCGATGATTTTTGCAAGCATGACTGGTGAAATACACAATGCCCCGATAGGTTTGTTCAACTCCAGCATCTCTTTGATGACCTTTTCCACATCAGGATTGACCTTCATATCGACCCCATCAAAAGCAAAAGTGCACAGGTTCTTAGCCACACCAAAACCACCCGGGAATATAATAGCATCATAGTTTTTCCCTGAAAAGGAAGATAATGGCTGAATTTTTCCGCGGGCTATCCGTGCTGCTTCCACCAACACATTTCGCTTTTCATTCATAACTTCTCCGTTGAGGTGGTTAATGACATGTGCCTGCTCAACATCGGGAGCAAATATATCGTAAACAGCTCCTGCTTTTTTTACAGCAAGCATGGTCATGACGGCTTCATGAATTTCTGCCCCGTCATATACGCCACATCCGGCTAAAACTATTGCAATCTTTTTCATACTTCTTTGTTTAATTACTGTTAAAATTAATAATTTTCGTTCTTTATGACCGAAAAGTATTGAATGTTGTCATTGCTTTTTATCTGTAAAATATACAATCCATTCCTGTTGCCGTCAAGATTTAGCTCACTGATACCTGAGGTCGGTTTGATTTTATCAATTACTTGTCCGGTAACTGTTAAAACATTGATTTCGTAGTCTTTATCAGAAATGTCGGCTATTTCGATATAAATTTTTCCATTTGTAGGATTGGGATAAATGCTGACAGAAGGTTGCATGGATTCAGTTACAGATGATTTAATGAAATTATAGTTTGCTGATTGTGAGCTACATCCTTTACTGCTGGTCACGACAACATAGTAAATACCATCACCGGGTGGAACAAATTTTTTGTCTGTCGCTCCTGCAATGATTCCGGTTGATTTATACCATTGGTTGTTGCTGTCGCTGCTGGATATCAGGGTGTCTTTAATTCTCGAAATGGTAGGAACAGGTGGTTTGGGATTAACTATGATCTGATGTGTGGTAGTCTCTGAAAAACAACCGTTTTCATTCACCTGAAGGCTGACTGTTTTTTGTCCGGGGCTTGTCCAGTAGAGCTGATAGGGGCCAATGCCACTACCGGATTGTACAGTGGCTCCGTCAAATGCCCATACAAAATTGGCAGATGCAATGCCATTACCTGTATAGGTAATATTGGCCGGTTTTCCTTCACAAACTTCCTGGGCAAGGGTAAAGGTACTTGTCGGTTTCTTTTTTACAGTGATATTCAATGAATAGGGAAGGGAATTACATGATTTTTCCTTTACCGTCAGGCTTACTTTTTTTGTGCCGTTGCTGTTCCATTTGATTTGATAAGGCCCTTTTCCGCTGCCCGACACTATCTCGGCTCCTGCAAAATCCCACTGATAAACGGCATCGGTTCCGGCTGTCCCGTTAAACGTAACGGTAACTATTTCTTGTTCACACACAGACGTTTTCATATTGAACATGGCCACAGGGGCATCACTGACCTCCACAGTTTCTAATTTGATGGGTGAATAACAACCATTTTCATCAACCTGTAGCGAAACCTGTTTTTGTCCGGGTGACGACCAGTAAATCACAAAAGGCCCTTTTGTGGCTCCTGAAACGATATAGGCTGTTCCAAAGTCCCAGTTGTAGAAAGCCAGAGCACCTGCATTTCCCGTATAGGTTACTGTGTCCATCTGGTCAGTACAAACTTCCTTTTTAAGACTAAAATCAGGAGTTGGGGTTTTTAATACGTTAATATTTGCTGATGCGGGTGTCGAGAGGCATCCGTTTTCTTCAACCGTCAGGCTGATGCTTTTATTGCCTGTACCTGACCATTTGATGATATAGGGGCCTGCTCCGCTTCCTGAAACTACCGTGGCACTCCCGAAATTCCACTGATAGCTGGCTCCTGTGCCGGCACTTCCGGTAAATTTAACCGTGTCTTCAAGTCCTTCACAGATGGTGCTTTTGTTACTGAAAGCGGCTGTTGGCGGATTGTTCACGTTTACTGTTACTTTTGCCTGACCTGATGTACAATTATGATCTTTTATCATCAGGGTAACATTCTTTTGACCGGTGGTGAACCATTTTACCACGTATGGCCCTTTCCCGCTCCCTGACATGATAGTAGCTCCGTCAAAATTCCAGTAATATTGTGCAGATGAACTGGCTGTTCCGGTAAAAGTAACAGTGTCATTGGTTTTCAGGCACGCCTGGGTTTTAACCGAAAAAGATGCGACCGGTATATCATAAACCTTGACTGTTTTAACCGTTTTTGCTGACGTACATCCATTTTCAGTTACCTGTAACGATACCGTTTTACTTCCTGTCTTGTTCCAGTTAATGATATATGGACCCTGACCGCTACCTGAGACAATGGTAGCTGAATCGAAGTCCCATACATAACTGGCTGCTGAAATTCCGTTTCCGTAGTAAATCACTGTATCGCTGATACCATTGCAATAGGTTGAATCAATAAAGAAATAAGATGTTGGCCGTTTCTTTTTGGTAACGCTCACCGGATCTGAGATACCAGAACAGGAGTCGGCTGTCCACACCTGTAAGCTGACGGTGGCTGTATTTTTTAAAACTATTTTACTGCTGCTTTCACCGTTTGACCATTTGTATCTGGCATAGCCCGAAGGCCCCGTCAACACGACACTGTCGCCATCGCAGAATACGGTATCTCCTGTTATGGTAATGGAAGGAGTAATATTAGGGCATACAGTAATCTTGCGGATAACATGATTTTCCATGTCTGCTGCATACAGGCAGGTATCTTTCGGATTCAGTACTATCCCCTTCAGATGATAAAATCTGGCAGCATTGCCGTATCCGTTTGTATATCCCGAAGAACTGACATTTGTACTTCCTGCATAAGTAAACAGAGAATTATTATAATACTTAAAAATGCGGTGTAAATCGGTTACCAGAAGGGCGTTATTCCAGTAAACAAGGTCAGTTGGTGTCCATAAATTGGAATCAACGGTAGTAACCGTGTTGGTACTCATATCAAACTTACGGATACTTGAATTGGAATAGTCGGCAATATAGAGAACACTCCCTGACAGAAAAAGATCAGAAGGATTATTGAATTTGGCAGTTGTTTTTGCATTTCCATCCACAAAACCTGAGGTGGTAGGCTGTCCGGCAATGGTACTAACATTTCCGGCAGGAGTGATTTTTCTGATGCAATGATTGTAGTAATCAGCCACATATACATTCCCTGTATCGTCACAGGCAAGTCCGCTTGGGTAATTAAACTGTGCTGTCGAAGCGTTGCCGTCTGCAAAACCGGGGTAAGAAGTGTAATTGCTGCTGCCTGAAGTATATTTTCCTGCAAATACGGTTACATTCTGGGCATTTCCGATGCTGGTAAAAGGTGATATTTTCCGGATGACATGGTTGTTGAAATCAGCTACATAAACCTCGTTGGAAGGGCCTATTGCCAGTCCTCTCGGGGAATTAAACTTTGAGGTTACTCCGCTTGCATTGTAAAACCCTGCTCCCTGATATTGTCCCGCACGAACATAAACCAGTCCTGTTGTTGTGATCATGCGGATAGTATGTCCCCCGATTTCACTGATATAGATATTCCCCAGTGTGTCGATGGCAATTCCGTAAGGTTGATTGAACTTTGTATTTGCCAGATCGTTGCCACTGGTAAATCCGGCTGTTCCGGGTGTCCCCGCATAAAGACTTACCTGCTGACCGGATAAGTTTTGTGTGGTCAGCATCACCACAGCAATAAATAAGAGTTTCTTCATGTTTCCGGCTTTCATTTTTTAAGAAAAAAAGATTTATTTATATGGCAAATTTACAATTTTTCAGCCTTGTTGAATTAACTACAAACTGACAAGCATGGAAAATCTCATCAACCATGAGTTGGCTGATTTTTCAAAGCTCCGGAGGAATCATTTTCTGGTTTGATTTTAATCAATAATCACCTGCTAAAAGCTTTTTATACCGATATTTGTATATTCATCAAAAGAAACCGGAATGAAAAAAGTAGCCATTATCTTCGTTTTTTTCCTGATAATCACCAGTATATATGCCCAACAGTTGAAAATAGCTGTCCTGAGTGATATTCATTATTTTGATCCGGCACTTTTAATTAAAGACGGAAAAGCTTTTGAAGATTATCTTGCCGGTGACCGCAAAATGTTGCGCGAGAGCGAAGCCATTCTTCAGGCTGCTCTGGATACCATAAAATTGCAGAATTTTGATATGCTGTTAATTACAGGCGATCTGACAAAAGATGGCGAACAATCCTCACATCAGAAACTTGCTGCCATGCTCGGCAATATGGAAAGTAATGGAATAAAAGTGTTTGTTTGTCCGGGTAATCACGATATTAATAATCCAAATGCAGTCAGTTACAACGATACTACTACCACAAAGGTTTCAACAGTTTCACCGGTTCAATTCAGCACTATCTACAAGGATTTTGGTTATGACGAAGCCATTTACCGCGACAATGCCAGCCTGAGCTATGTGGCTGAGCCGGTTAACGGAGTCTGGATTTTATCCATCGATGCCTGTCAGTATAAAAACAACCTGACTCTGGGATATCCGGAAACAAAAGGTAGCCTGAGCTGGGCGACCCGGCAATGGATCAAGGATAGACTTTATGAGGCCAAAAAAAACAACAAGAAGGTAATAGCCATGATGCACCACAACCTGATTCAGCATTTCAGCGGCCAAAAACTGGCATTTCCCGATTATGTCATCGAAAACTCTGACAGCATTGCCGCAGAATTTGTGAAAAATGGCTTAAAAATCATTTTCACAGGTCATTTTCATGCGATGGATGCCATTGAATTGAAATCAGGAACTGATGCTATTATTGATGCCCAAACAGGCTCTCTCATTACTTATCCATGTCCTTACCGCATTGCCGAACTGAAAAACGATCAGATACTTTATCTGTCTGGCAGAAGAATACACCAAATCGTCTATCCGACAGGAAACAAGACTTTTCAGAAATATGCACTGGATTTTATTCAAAACGGAACCCCTGCCATCATCAAAGCACAACTGATGAGCCCGCCTTACAGCCTGAACGACAGCATTGCCACCTGGCTGACTC
Source organism: Sphingobacteriales bacterium (assembly GCA_012517435.1). NCBI lineage: Bacteria > Pseudomonadati > Bacteroidota > Sphingobacteriia > Sphingobacteriales > Sphingobacteriales bacterium. The sequence goes on from JAAYUY010000132.1 coordinate 5,099, forward strand.
CGGCAATTGTTGAAACCCTTATTGCTCATTTTCAGGGAAATGAAGGAGAACCATCTCCGCAGACAAAGGATATCATTGACGAGTTGAAAATGAGTTCCTATGCTTTCATGGCTGTGATTCTTGAATCTATCTGGAATGATGCAGCCCCTGACGACTGGAATTTCAGTGTTAATCTTCGTGTGGTGGATGCTCTTGCCGAATTAAAACCGTATTCATGTCAGCTTATTGTTCATCAGGAAGGGAATGGCATTTCTGTCTGGAATGAGGAATCTGAAATGCTTGAATATCAATTGTTTGACATGTCAGGAAATCTTTATGAAAACAGCCGGCAGGCTGGTAACAATCACATTTATTTCAACGATTTAAATCCCGGGACCTATTTGTTCCGAATGAAAACAAATTCGACTTTTTGTAGTTCAAAGATTATTGTCAGATAATCAGCGGATAAGCTGAACAGTTCCTTCAAAACTCAGGATTTCACCTTTGGCTGTTTCAGCCTGAATACGGAAAACATAGGGACCTTCAGCAACTTTTTCACCTTTAAATGTTCCGTCCCAATAGGGTTTTTCCTTTTCTGATGAAAAAATGACTTCGCCCCAGTAGTTCATAACTATCATCTGCAGGTTTTTAATGCACATACCGACCACTGTAAAGCTGTCGTTTATTCCATCTCCGTTGGGAGAAAAAGCATTGGGGACATAAATAAAGGTTTCGTATTTCAGACAAATTTCGTTGCTGACGCTTGCCTGATGGTTACCGTTCTGTTCTATGGCTCTGAGACGGTAGCATTTTTCTAAATTATCTGCTGCTTCAAAGAATTTATCATCCTGATATTCTGTTTGTTTTGTTGAAGAAAATGGTATAAATTCTCCCCGTTCATTCCTGACTTCGAGGATATATTCCTGAACACCGTTTTCCCAGCCTGTAAAATCATTCCATCTTAAAATACTGTAATCAATGCTGCTGCTTTCTCCTTTCAGGCTTAGATGATTCATTTTTTCAGAGGTATCGGCATTTCTTCCACAGGCATCAACGGGAATAACCCTGTAATAATAAATGTTTTCATCAGGATGGATATTTTTTTCAGTAAAATTGGTCGATTGAGTCTCTGCAATCTGAAGGTAATTTACACCATCGGTAGTGCGCAGCAGGCGGTAAGATGCGGAGTGGGGGAGCTTATTCCATTTAATCTCAATAGATTGATTATCAATAACATTTGTGGTAAGCATACGGGTTTTTTCTATCCCTGAAAACCCCTGAATCAGTTTGAGTTGTTTTTTTGCATGTGTTACACATCCATTGGGAGAAGTCAGATACTGGTCGATAGCATATACACCGGGATTGGGATAGAAATGGGATGGGGAAGCCTGGGTATCGCTGCTGCCGTCTCCGAATTCATAGAAATATTTGTACACAATTCCCCGCGTTTCATCCTCGATTTTCAGGAGATAGGGAGCACAGAATTCAGTATGGCTCATCGTAAATCCTGGTTTTGCTGCCTCTATGATGGTGATTATGCTGTCTTTACGTATGGTATCTTTACAAAAACCATTGTCATAAATCAGGGTGATGTTGTACTTCCCGGGATGTGTATAGACATGTACCGGATTTTTTTCAGCCGAAACATGCCCGTCACCAAAATACCATGTCCATTTTTCAGCATCTTTTGATTTCAGCAATTCCGCTTTGGAAAGGTCTTTAAACCTGAACTCATTCCACTGGCAGGCAATATTGGAATCAAACCCAAAGTCGGCAACTGGTTTATTGCTCAATAAAATGCTTTCAGTATAGATTTGACGGTAGCCATAAGATGTTTCTGCTCTGAGTTTTATGCTATGCCAACCCGATTTGCCAAATTTATACACACAAGTTTTACCAATGGCTGAGTCTCCGTTTGGGAATATCCAGACATATTTTGAGAAAAATGCTGAATCACTTTTACTTTTCAGGACAACCGTAGAATCGCAACGCAACTGATATTCAAAACCCACCTGAGTAGGCTTGAAATAATTGTTGGGAAATGATAACCAGGTGAAAATATTCAGATTGATTTTCATGTAGTTGTCGATGAACCTGCATTCATTTCCTTTTTTATTCGGAAATCTGATGACAGCCAGATAAGGCCTGTTCAGATAAGTCAGGTATATTTTTCCGTCAGGTCCTGTTTTGATGGCTGTGAGTGCTTCGTCTTTCACACCGCTTGTAATTTCCTGAAATTCTTTAGTATAGCGGTTCAACTGAATTAATGGGGCACTTCTCGGATAGATTGCAATATCGGTAATGTAAATCATGGAATCATTTGGCGAGAAAGCTGCCTGATTGTACTGGTGTTTCGGATAACCATTGTCTTTATCAGTAGAAACAAAAATAATCTGCCGGTTGGCAAGTTGACCTGTGGCCGGATCAAAACTGTAAAAAAACACATAACTGGCATAATTTGCATTTCTGACGGTGTTGCTTCGGGTAAAATAACAGCTCTCTACCAGTAAATTCCCGTCAAATGAAGGGGTCAGATAGCTGTGATATATTTTTTCAGGCCGGTAAACCGATGGTTTGGAAAAATAAATTTTTACAGGTTTTGAGAAATTATCGTTCACCATCTGAAACACAAAAAAGGTATCAGGGTATTTTTTGGCAATGATCCACTGATTTTTTCCGTTGATATGAGGAATGACAGTGATATTCAGAAAAGTACCTTCAGCCAGTAAAATATTTTTACCAGTCAGCGACTGGCTGTTTATGTCAGCAATGCTGTAGAAAAGTCCCTGTTTCGACTTGCTGTTGTCTGCCAGTGTCAGAATAATAAATTTCCCCTGTTGGACGGATGAGGGTACAATTAAAACCCCCTGATTGGATAACTCACTGCCTTTCAAACCATTACCATTAGTAATAAGTTGATTTTTTTCATTGTAAACATTAAAACCATCTGAATAAAGTAACAGCCGGCCAAAACTGTCGCAAATACTTGCACTTGAATTCGGTTGCTGAATGGAAGGTAAAGATTTAAGAACAACAGGCGGATTGGTATTGAAATCAATTCCGGTGTGATATCCAAAGGTCCAAACATTGCCCTGCTGAGCAATGGTTTTTCCTTCAAACAGCACAAACAGAAGCAAAATAATAGTTTTAAAACATAAATAGCCTGTATTCCTTAAGTTAAAGTATTTAAGCAATTTATGTAAAAATTCTTTGTTCATTCTTTGCTCAATAATTGATGGTCAAATTTAAAAAACATGCTTACCTCTTTGCAAGTTTTTTTCGGGAGGAGCTTTTAGATGAGTTTTTGATAAAAGATTGCTTAATTCCCTCATGAATTCCGGTTCTTCGCTGGGAGTATTACAATTTTTATTCCATATAATTAATTTAGACTAAAAATAAATAAAATTCCTGCCGGTAAAAATGGCTGTAAAGTCTTATGAGTGCAGGATTTGACGGATAGAAAGGTTTTTAATTATCAGTAAGTTGAAGTGTTAAGTCAATGAAAATCAGTTTCCACCTAAAAATTTAGCCACTTTTTTGAGGTTGTTCATGAAGTCTTTTACCCGCGAAGTGGAGACATCAGCCTGCGAACCATCTTCAAGAACTACATAACCTCCTCGTCCTTTTACATACTTCTTCAGGTATTTCATATTGATCAGGTGCCGTGAATGGATGCGGACAAAATTTTTATCGGCCAAAAGTTTTTCAAAGTTATTCAGGCTTTTTGAAACCACAAGGCGGCTTTTGTTCAGCAGGTGGAAGATGGTGTAATTATTATCCGATTCACAGCGGACAATTGAATCAATATCAATAACATGGAGGCCTTCGAGTGTGGGAAGGATTATTTTGGTCTGCTGATCCGACATATTTTCCTGCAATACTTTCAGCCGGGTATTATACTCATCTTCGGTGCTTATTTTTTTGACCCTGCCCACAGCCTCCTGTAAATCCTTGAAATTGATTGGTTTAAGTAAATAGTGCAAAGCTGAGAACTCAAATGCTTTGAGGGCAAACTGGTCGTAGGCGGTTGTAAATATGACATCAAAGAATTTGTATTCAACTTTTTCGAGGATTTCGAAACCGTCACCATCAGGCATCGCAATATCGAGAAAAACGAGGTCGGGCTGAATATCGTCAATGACCTGTATGCCTTCGCGAACGTTTGCGGCAACACCTACCACTTCTACCTGCGGACAATATTTTTCCAGCAATGTTTGCAGTGCCATCATGCTGTTTTTTTCATCTTCCACGATGACAGAACGTATTTTTTCTTCCATAACTAATTGATTGAAAATGTTTCATTTTTATGATAACTCACGTAAATATCCACCCGGGTTCCCGAAGGCTGTCCGTTTTCGTCCTTTAAATCTTTAATGACGACCCGCATATTGGTTTTATTCAGCCTGTTCATCAATTCCAGACGCTCTTCAATATTACGCATTCCTGTGGGTTTATGCTGCTTTCTGCGTGCTGAAATTTCTGCTGATTTTTCACGCCCTATGCCGTTATCGGTGATGGAAATCAATAAAGTATGGCGTGTATGAAGTTTAAATTCAATCATGATTTTGCCATGTCCTTCTTTGGGAATCAGCCCGTGCCAGATGGCGTTTTCAAGGTAAGGCTGTATGAGCATGGGAGGAATTGACAGGTTGGCACTTTTTATATCTTTGCTGATAATAATCTGATATTCAAATTTATCTGAAAATCTCAGGCTTTCAAGCTCCAGATACAGGCGTATGGTTTCTATTTCTTCATCAAGGCTGATGGTTTCATGTTTGGAATTTTCAAGGATTTTTCTGATCAGTGATGAAAAGTTTGTCAGGTAAATATGAGCTGTTTCTTCATTTTTCTGCAAAATAAAATTCTGTATGGAGTTAAGAGAGTTAAAGATAAAATGAGGGTTCATCTGGTAACGCAGGGCTTTTTGTTGTGCTTCAATGTATTCTTTTTCAATGGTGAGCATCTTTTTCTCAAGGTCGTGTTTCGTTTTTATCCTGAAAATATAATAGGTAAAGATCAGATAAACGATGAGTAATGATATGAGAATCAATATAGCATAAAACCACCATGTTTTCCAGAACGGAGGCCTGATGATGATGCAAAGGGTAGTACCTGTATTGTTCCATATCCCGTCATTATTAGAGGCAATGATTGTAAAGAAATATGTTCCGGGGGGCACATTGGTAAAGGAAGTCCAGCGTTTGTCGGCAGTGGAGGGTGTCCAGCTGTTTTTAAAATTTTTAAGGCGATAAAGGTACTTGTTTTTAGCCGGATTGGTAAAATCAAGTGCAGAGAACTCAATGGTGAAAAAATTCTCATTGTATTTCAGGATGATGGTGTCGAGGTTATTCAGGTATGAAAATCTTTTCGTATCAAAAACCCAGAAACCTGTTACTACCGTGGAAGGAATATTTTTGTTGAGGTGGATGTTTTCCGGCAAAAAACGGTTGAAACCGTTCATCCCGCCAAAGTAAATATATCCGCGTGAGTCCATCAGGGCCGCATTATGGTTAAATTCATAACCCTGAACCCCATCTTTAACGTCATAGTTAACAAAACTTTCATTTTTTGGGTCAAAACGGGTAATGCCATGATTGGTGCTCATCCACAGATATCCTTTTGAATCTTCGAGTATCCGGTACACAATGTTGTTGGCCAGTCCGTTTTTTTCAGTATAATGCCTGAATTCTTTAGTTACCGGGTCGTAGCGGTTTAATCCTCCACCGAAAGTTCCTATCCAGAGTATTCCTTTGCTGTCTTCAAAAACAGAAAAAACACTGCTGACTGACAGGCTGTTCTGGCCGGAAATATGGCTTAAGGCAGAAAAATTATCAGTTTGGCGATGGTAAAGATTCAAGCCGTTGTAGGTCGAAAACCACAATTGCCCTTTACTGTCTTCATAAATGGAAAAAATAGAATTGCTTGAAATACTGTGAATATGGCTGCTGCTGTAGTGATAATGTTTAAATTTTCCGGTTTTTCGATCCAACACATTCAGCCCGCAGTCGGTTCCGACCCATAAAACCCCAAAACGGTCTTCATAAACTTTCCAGACGTAATCACAGCTCAGAGAGTGTTGATCTTCGGGGAGGCTGTGGTAAACCGTGAATTTTTTCGTAACAGGGTCGTATCTGTTCAGTCCCTGCCCGAAGGTGGATATCCAGATAATTCCCTCCGAATCAATGAAAATATCGCGTATCAGATTTCCTGACAATGAATTGGGATTCTTCGGATCGTGAACCATATAGGTAAAAGTTCCTGTTTCAGGATGAAAAATATTTATTCCGTTATTTGTTCCAATCCAGATGTCTCCTGTTAGTTTATTTTCACAAAAAGACCAGATGATGGAGGAATTCAGGCCGGTATTGTCATTCAGTTTTTTTAAAAAATGTTCAAAAGAAAAGGCATGCCGGTTGTATTTTATCATTCCCTGCCAGGTCGTACCAACCCACAGAATGCCGTTTTGATCAATGAGTAATGATTTGATGAAATAGTTGTCAAATTGTTTGATGAAACTGAAATGCGTGCTCATATCTCGTCCGTCAAGGCTGCTGAACACCTGAAGGCCGTTTCCATTGGTACCAACCCATAATAAATCTTCTTTGTCGATACACAAAGCATTGATTTCATCTCCTTTGAGTTTAAACTGGCCCTTTTCGCTGCTGTGGTACCGGACAATATTGCCGTTGATGAGGTTGAACATATATAACCCATTGGTACTTCCTGCCCAAAGGTGATTATTCCTGTCTTTCACAACTGTATGAAACGGGATGGAGGTCGTTTCTATGAAAGAAGCAATTTTTACAGGAATATTGCATTTTCCGGTATAAGGATCGATGGCTTTCAATCCGCACTCAGTAGCTATCCATAAAATATGATTGTCGTCAAGAAAAATATGGTTTATTTCTTCAGCCTGACAGGTTTTACAGCTTTTTACCTGAATCCTTATCCTGCTGATTTTCAGATTTTTATCAATTTTATTTACTCCTGATTTGGTTCCGATAAAAACATTGCCCGACTGATCGCCAGTTATCGAAGTAATGGTATCGTTAAGCAAGGCATTTGGGTTGTCGATGTCAGCATAAAAGTGTCTGAATGTAAAGGTTTTGTGGTCGAGCAGATTCAGGCCTTTGTCGGTACCAATCCAGATTTTTCCTGAAACATCTTCATAAATGGCATTGACTGTCCGGTGAGTTATTCCCCTGGAAGGATAGTCGAGGTCGGGGCGGATAACGGTAAAGTTGTAGCCATCATATTTGTTAAGTCCGTCCCAGGTGCCTATCCACAAATAACCGTTTTTATCCTGCATAATGCAGTTGACATCATTTTGCGAAAGACCGGGGAAAAGTTTGCTGAATTCGGAAGTAATAATCTCATAATTGTTTGAATATGAATATTGTGCATTCGCAGAGGTTAAGAATGCCAGTTGCAGGGCGACTGAAAGGCTTATCCATGCAAACTGAAATAATTTGTGCTTAACTGCCTGTTGAATCTTCAAATTTTCCCTGATTTAAAGCTTTCTATCAGGCTGAAAGATACGTTTATCAGTAATAAAGGGAAAACATAAATGAGTAATACTGCAAAAAATTATGTTCAACCATTAAGCTGAATGATTGATTGTGTTGAGCGTACAATAGGGATGATAACTATAAATATTTTTTCAGGATATTGGTCAGGGTTTGTTTGTCATGGAGACCGACCAGTTTTTCAACCATTTTACCATCTTTGAATATCATCAGGGTCGGGATACTGGCAATCTGAAAACGGTTGGGAACATTATAGTTTTCGTCAACATCGAGCTTATATACGCTG
>JAAYUY010000133.1 GCA_012517435.1 Sphingobacteriales bacterium
TATTTGGACTATACATGGCTGAAAATGAGCATGAAAGCAAGGGACTTAGCGGATAGGAGGCCATCAGCAGAAACGACCATTGTGTCAGGCTGAGGGTTTTGGCACTCAGGTCGTGGTAATAGAATTCATTCAGGTTGAAAGTGCCTTTTTTTATCCCCTGACTATTGTAAAGGGCTTCTCCCATCAGCATCAGACTGTTTTTAAAAACATATTCATAGCCAATGGATGCAAGAACAGCCATATTGGAATCTTCCTTTTCAGTATTGTAAAAACAGCTCGCTTCTCCTCTGAAACCTCCTTTGAAGAGTTGTCCGCTCCAGCCTGCTCCGCCAACAATTTCCTTATCATTCATCATCCCTCCAATCACCTGAAAATCATAATTCCAGTGATTAAACCGGAACATGGCGGCTGCTGTTATTCTGTTCAGGTAATCTGACTTGACCGCTGCTTCCAGCTGGCTGACGGCTCCAGTGTAAAATGTCATTTTAACGGCATCGCTTCCCGGTTTTATTTCATAATCAAAGTCGAAAAAATTATAGGCATTGAAAATATCATTCGGATTCCAGACAAAGGTTTGCGACCAGTTGATGCGTTGCCTTCCGATACGTATGGCAAAACTGCCCTTTGAATAGTCGAAATACAGACGGTCTATGGTCGAATGCAGGAGAAAGTACTTGTTGTTGACAACCATCCAGGAAAGGTCGAGCCATCCTTTTTCTTCATCTATGAGGGAAGAATAGGCAGGGAAATATTTTACAAACTCTCCGTAAATCAAGCGGTTACGCAATCCGGCATGAAAACCGAACCCTGACTCATGGCTGTATTTAAGGTCGAGCCTGTTGTGAATCATATTTTCTGTCAGCCATTGATAGGGATTGTCCTGTATAAAAGATGTATTCAGGTTTTTGATATAGCCTTCGAGGTTCAGGCTATGAGGTGATAACGAATCCTGAGCCGCTGAACGGAAGATTATAACGCAAAATATTATCAGTGTTAATGTTATCCGTTTCATGGATGGATTACTTCATCTTTAACCACTTTTCCGTCTTCCATGGTGATGACCCTGCGGGCTAAACTGACCACGCGCTGGTCGTGGGTTGAAAAGATAAAGGTTATTTTTTCTTCACGGTTGAGTTTTTCCATGATTTCCAGCAGGTTCTGAGCCGATTTGGAATCGAGGTTAGCTGTAGGTTCATCGGCAAGGATAAATCTGGGTTTTGATGCCAAAGCTCTTGCTACAGCGACCCTTTGCTGCTGACCTCCCGAAAGTTTGGAAGGCCTTACCTTCATTTTATCTCCCAGCCCAACAGCCTGTAATAATTCATGCACACGCTTTTTCCTGTCTTTTTTGGGAACTCCCTGCAATTCCATAATAAATTCCACATTTTCTTCGGCAGTCAGCACCGGAATCAGGTTGTATGCCTGAAAAACAAAACCAATATTACGCAGTCGAAACAGGGTCAGTTTCCGGTTGTTTAATGTCTTAAGCGGAATGTTTTCAACAATAATTTCTCCGCTGGTCGGCTTGTCAAGTCCGCCTATAAGGTTTAACAAAGTGGTTTTTCCGGAGCCACTCGGCCCCACGATTGCGGCAAACTCACCTTCTTCAAAATCGAGGCTTATTCCATTCACGGCATGTACGGGGATGGTTTTTTCATCATAGATTTTGTGAAGATCTTTTAATTTAAGTACTTTCATCGTTTTATCGTTTAATTCATTTATTCAGTACGAATGGCATCGGCAGGATCGAGGCGAATGGCTTTCCTTGCCGGATATATGGCCGACACTATTCCAAGTAAAATGACAAGGATGGAAATGATAATGATGGAGCCGGGTTCCAGGTTGGTATAAACGGTAGTCGAATATCCGTACATCTCAAAACCTGAAAACATCTCCAGTTTAAGCGGATGGACGGAAAAGTATTTTATGACGCCATAGCCTATCAGTATGCCGGCAATTCCTCCGGTAAAAGACAGGTAAACCGATTCAAGGACAATCATCCTGAAAACCCTCGATTTGCTCATGCCGACAGCCATGAGCATGCCCAGTTCTCTTTTACGTTCAAGCACCACCATCAGCATGGTGTTGATGATACCGAAACACAATGCCAGCATTATGATAATCACGAAGATATACATAATCTGATCCATCTGGTCGGCCAGTAAGGAAAGTTCTTTGCTGATTTCCCGCCATGTTTTGGTTTCGTATGCAGGGAAGAGCTTTTTGATGGCAGTAGCGATAGTATTGACATCCTTATCATCTTTCAGATAAACAGCAATTTCCGAAGCAGCATCTTCGGGAAGCCCTGTCTGAGCAAGCATTTCATCTCTCAGAACAAATATATTCATCTTATCGAAACCGGTATTGGAGGTTTTGTATAAACCGCCTACTTTGTAGAGTTTGGTGATAATATTTCCTTCCCTGTCAACCAGACTTAATCTGACTTTTGATTTTATTTTGATTTTCAATTCTTTAGCGAGGGTAGAACCGATGAGAACCTGTGGAATACGGCTGTTGTTGTGGTCAAGGTAACTGCCTTCAATAATTTTTTCATGAATATCCGTAACGGTTTTTTCAAACTCAGGTTCAACACCTATCATATTGACACCCATGGTGCCATGTGCAGTTTCGGCCATGCACTCACTAATCAGTCGCCTGCTGCAGCCTTCCACTTTATCAAGGCCTCTTATTTTTTCAATCATCTGGCCTGAATTTGTCATAAATACTGCAATATCTTTGTTTTCAAGATAGGCGGGATGATGAAGCTGGATATGAGAAACTTCGGTACGAATGGCTGTTTTAAAACGCATATCCCCCATACCCTTATAAAAACCGGTGGAGAATATTCCGGCAAACATGCCTATGGCGACTGCAGACAATACTATTATACTCCTGACTTTATTCCGCCAGATGTTCCGCCATGCTATAGTTCCAATCATTTTTTTAAATTTAAGGTTTATCAACTTCTCAGTGCATCAATCATTTTCATTCTTCCTACGGAAATCATTGAAAAACATGATACAATAAAGCAAAGAATCAGTATTATGCCTCCCTGATTTAAAAAAATGGAAGATTTTACAGAGACAAAATAAAAGGGTTCAAGCCCGTATTCAATCATCGCTTTGGCCATGTCGCCTGTTAACGGGACAGGGTTGAGGTAAAAATACCAGATAACCGGAATGGTGATTATTAAACCTGCTATAACACCGATAATTCCGAGCAGGAAGGTTTCAATCAGCAATACAAGATTAATTTCAGTTTTGGTCATGCCAATGGAATTGACCACGCCAAATTCCTTTTTCCTTTCATTGATCATCATCATGGCCGTACCGAAAATGCCAAATCCAATAACAAGATATAAAACCAGCAACATGACAATGCCGCCTGCACGGTCGCCTTTGATCATGCTGTCCATTTCAGGCTGCATTTCGTCCCATGTCATGACCCTGCTGGTTTCAGGAATATGTTTTTCAATAAAATGCTTGATATGAGCGACTTTATAATGATCTTTCACCATGACCACCTGGGAAGTTACCTTATTGCCAAGATAGAAAAAAGCCTGAGCGGTTTTCAGGTTACAGAAAATCATCCGGTTGTTGAATTCGGGGCTGGGATGTCTGAAAATGGCCTTAACCGGAAATTTTCCTGCTGCACTTACCCCATGATAGCCTTGTGAAATGATGACAAGGGTATCACCTGTCTGAAGGTCAAGGTATCCGGCCAGTCCTTCAGCAATCATGACTGATTCATCCGAATCGTTTACAGCACTGCCTTTGATGATTTTCCGGGATAGTTTAATGATTTTATCTTCCTTTTCAGGATCGATGCCCAGCATCATTACGGGCTTGCTTTTGTCTTTACTGGCAGCCAGTCCGTAACCTTCTATACGGGGGGTAACCAGCAATACATCGGGTAAATTTTCGGTCAGGCGGCTCAGCGAAGTATCTTCTTCAATCGTGTTGTCGAGGGTCTTTTCGTTCCAGTAGCCCGAATCCTGAACCTGCACATAGCCGGTATAAAACTTGACCAGATTGTCAATCATTTTATCATAAGAGCCTTCCTGAAGGCTTCGCATGACAGAAGCAAAAAAAACACTGAAAACAATGGAAGCCATCGTTATCAGTGTCCTTCGCTTGTTTCGCCAGAGGTTTCGCCAGGCAATCACTATGAGTTTTGTTTTCATTTGACTGTTTTCATATTTTGCTGTGTGAAAAAATTATCATTGAGAGGGACATTAAACTCCATGCTGATGATTTCAAGTATGGTTTTCTGTGTGGGTTTGTCTGCAGGGATAATCTCTATTTTTGTGGGGATGGTACGGTCTCCCATTTTTTTCAGGTTAAAGGCATTTTCAGTGCTGACCAGTTCGCCATCTTCATCGTAGTACTGAGTTTTCCACATATCATAACCCGTTTTGGTAATCCAGAGGATGATTCTTCCCCATACCACAGCCGCTTCCGGCTTAGGGGTAAGCTCTATTTTCCAGCATTCCATATCACGCACATTTTCAGATCCGAGCAGCTGATGGGTATAATCCCGGAGAATGGATGACTGCTGTACAAGGTCATCATTGGTGAAATCGGAGCCCATCCAGCTTTGCATCATCATCGATGGTGGCAGCTTGATCATCTTTTCAATTCTGGGTTGCCAGTTCCACATCTCTTTTCCCCGTTTCAGAAAAACCTGCCCTTTTTCTTCTGCCGGATAGGTTATCAGTATCATAAAATAATCAGTTCCTTTTGACCATGATTTCATCCTGATGGTTCGTTTCCAGCCCGTACGCTCAATGGTCATCATCATTTCGCCCCGGCTTGAAGCGCCCCTGTTTTTTTCATCTGCTTTTTTGACAATTTCATAAGCGGTCTGAGCATTCATACTCAGTGGCAACATACAGACAACCAGTAGTTTGATAATTGTTTTGTTCATAAAATTTTATTTTTCGTACATTTTAATGATTCGTTCTTCAATTTCATCCAGCGGAAATTTTCCTTCTGAAAAAACATATTTCTGAATAGCTCCGGATAAAACTGCGCCAAGCATGGCCATTTCTGCCGTAGGATTTTGATACCCCTTGTTGTTGAAATACTCGTAAAATAAACGGCTGACATAGATTTCTTTTTCTTTCAGTTGTCCGGCAACGATGTTAAAAATCCCGGGCTGAGTGCTTAAAGCTGAGAAAAATTTCCAGTATTCAGTATTTTTTCTGACGCTGGAAAAGAGATTTCTGATATAAAAGATAAGTTCTTCATCCTGAAGAATTCCGTCTTTATTTACATCAATAGAACCAATCGTTTCATCAACAGCAGCAATCATTATCGTTTGAAGCAATTCTTCCTTGCTTGCAAAATAATTATACATCAGTCCTTTGCTGATGGCAGCTTCTTTGGCAATCTGGCTGATGGAAACACTGTGATAGCCTTTTTCGGCAAACAGTTTCAGAGCGGTTCGCAGGATTAATTCCCTTTTTTCTTTCCTGATGGCTTCAAACTGTTCGTCTGTTCTGGGCATAAAAGGTTTTATTATTGATTGAACGTTTGGTCAAAGATAAAATAGCATTTTTGAAACAGACAAATTTTTTTGAAAAAAAATTCTTTAGTTGTGGGTTAAAATATTTTTACCAGATAAATACCAATATTGAAAAAATCTTAAGTCAATGGTCAAATGTAAATCGATATTAAAGACATTTTGCAAAAGGATAAACTTAATATTGCAAGAGAAAATTTAACTAATTGGCA
>JAAYUY010000134.1 GCA_012517435.1 Sphingobacteriales bacterium
AAATGGATGAGTTCAGGAAACAGTTTTATACCTACTCAGGTGCATTGAGCCTCCTTTTTGTGCCTATCATGATACTGGGTTTTATCTTTGCCAAAGAAATCATGATTATTATTGGCGGGAAGGAATATGAAAGCGGAGCCATTATTTTCAGAATATTCACCATTTTCGGCCTCTTAACTCCACTCGACCGTTTTACCGGTATTGCCCTCGACAGCCTGAACCGTCCCGACCTGAATTTTTATAAAATTATCTTCATGGTTACAGCCAATGTCATCGGAGATTTAATTGCCGTATTTGTTTTCCAGAAACTTGAGATGGTGGCATGGGTTACTCTGGCTTTTCTCATCATTGGAGCAGTTTCAGGCTTATTTTTCACCAAATCAACCGCAAAAATTGAATTTTCCAAAATTCTTTCCTATGGTTATCAGTTTTACCGCTATTACTTCAAAAAGTACCTGCATTCAAACAGTGCATGACATAAAAAATTGAAAAGAGAATGATTTACAACAAAAAGACAGTATCTGAATACATCCGTTCGCCATTGGTGCTTTTTGCCTTGTTGATTGTTTTAGCCATTACAGCATATTTTTTCTCAAAGATTTCCATTCCGCTTATTCTTTTACTGATAAGCATTCCGCTAATTGTAGTCTATTTCTTTTATATTGTTCAAAATCCTTCTTTAGGCCTCATTACGATAGTGATTTTTTCCTTTATTATTCCTGGGATTTCACGTTATCTGCCCGGAGAAAACAAGCTTGGTTTAATCATTGACGCTCTTCTCGTATTAACTTATATTGCCTGTCTTTTCAACGGAAAAATCTTTAAAAACAAGCACCATTTAATAAAAATTGACTTACTTCTGTTATCCGTGTTTTGGATGCTGTACAATATTTTACAATTATTTAATCCCTATACGGCTTATGCGGGAGCATGGTTTGCCGTTGTCAGGCCCATCGCTTTGTATCTTTTGCTGGCTTTACCACTTGCCTCCATGTTAATTGTCAACAACCGGACATTTAACATTATTTTGATTATCTGGGGCATTTTCAGCATTCTGGGGACTATTAAAGCCGCTTTACAGATATACATCGGGCTGGATCAGTATGAACAAATCTGGTTTAATGAAGTCGGTTATTTAACTCATTTTGTCAACAATCACCTGAGAGCATTTTCTTTTTATACAGATGCCGGACAGTTTGGTGCCGCACAGGGACATGCGGCTGTGATAGGATTTATCATGATGACAGCAGTCAAAAACAAGAGACTTAAATTCTTTTATGCATTGATGGGACTTTCAGGTCTGTACGGTATGATACTTTCCGGAACCAGAGGGGCCGTGTTTGTGCCTTATATTGCAGCTTTAGCCTATGTTATTCTGAGGAAAAATATTCGCATGGCTCTGCTCGCCTTGTTTTTATCGGCAATGGCTTTCGGATTTCTGAAATTTACCTACATAGGAAACCAAAATTATTTTATCTACCGCATGCGTACAGCTTTCGACCCCAATGATGCCTCACTTCAGGTTCGTATTGAAAATCAACGCCTTTTCAAACAATACCTCCGTGACAAACCCTTTGGCGGGGGTGTGGGAATGGCTGGTTACTGGGGACAACATTACGGGGTGGATTCTCCCCTTGCCAGAATTGCCACCGACAGCTGGTATGTTCAGATCTGGGCGGAAGAAGGAATTATCGGACTCATACTCTACCTCTCCATTCTCATCTACATACTTGCCAAAGGGAGCTATATCATCATGTTCCGGCTTAAAAATGAGGAAAATATCACAAAAATGATTGCCTTGATGGCAGGACTTGCGGGTGTGGCAGTTGCCAGCTACGGTAACAATGTGATCGGCCAGATACCTACCTCTTTCCTGACTTATTTCAGCATTGCATTTATTTTCGGTGCTCAGGAACTTGAAAACGAACTGAACCAAAAACAATTAACGTCCTGATTTAAGTATGTTAAAAAACTATCCAAAGGTCTCCATCATTACGGTCAATTTCAGGCAAAACCTTACTACGCTTGAGTTTCTAAAATCAATATTTTCAATTACTTATCCCAATTTTGAAGTGCTGGTGGTTGACAATGGCTCCCTCGCCTATCCTGCTGAATTTGTAACACAATATCCGGATATAAAACTCATTGTCAGCAGGGAAAACAAAGGATTTGCCGGAGGTAACAATCTTGCCATAAAAGAATCAACAGGGGAATATCTGCTGTTTATCAATAATGATACTGAAGTAGAAAAGGGATTTCTCGAACCACTGGTTGAAAGGGCAGTCAGCTCTCCCGATGTTGGCATGGTCAGCCCGAAAATTATTTTCTTTCATGATAAGAAAACCATACAATATGCAGGTTATACCGCCCTTAACCCGATGACCATGAGAAATAAAACCATTGGAGCCGGACAAACTGACAATGGTAATTTCGACAAAGCCTGCCCTACAGCCTATGCTCATGGTGCCGCCATGCTGGTTCCCGGAAAAGTCATTGAAGCAGCCGGCACAATGGATGAAAGTTTCTTTCTGTATTATGAAGAGCTGGATTGGGCTATACGAATTAAAAAAGCTGGTTTTACCATCTGGTATGAACCTCAGTCGGTCGTTTATCATAAGGAATCGGTCAGTACGGGCAGAAACAGCCCGCTGAAGACCTATTACATGAACCGGAACCGAATAAGATTGCTCAGAAAACACTTTAAACCATTGCAGGTTCTGACCGGTTTAATCTACCTTTTTTCTGTTGCTTTGGTTAAAAACATGATTATCTTTCTTGTTAAAGGAGAAAAGGAAAACATGAAAAGCCTTTTAAACGCTTATGGATTGTTAAAACAGAAACTATGCTGATCACCATTTCATTACATAGTGTTCCTGATTTTATCCAGTTGATATTATTGCTGTATTTTCTCTTTTCAGCCTTGTATTTTCTTGTTTTTGCCATTGCCGGAAATTTCAGCTACAGAAAACATTTTCCAAAAGCCTCAAAACTGAATAAAATAGCGGTTCTTATTCCTGCTTACCGGGAAGATGCAGTCATCCTCCACACGGTCAGGCATGCATTGAAACTTAATTACCCGGGTGATTTGTATGATGTCATCATTGCTGCTGATCATCTTCAACCTGAAACTCTGCAGCAATTGTCAGAAACCCAAGCTATTGTCGTTGAACTCAATTTGAATCAAAGCTCAAAAGCAAAAGCATTGACCGAAACCATGCAGCATCTGAAAGGGAATCATTATGATATTGCCATTGTCCTGGATGCTGATAATCAGACTGAACCGGATTTTCTCCTGAAAATAAATGATGCTTTTCAAAGCGGCTGCCGGGTTATTCAGGCTCACAGGGTGGCTAAAAATATGAATACAAATTTTGCTGTTCTGGATGCCATCAGTGAGGAAGTAAACAATCATTTATTCAGGAAAGCTCATCGTATATTGGGATTACCTGCCATCTTAATCGGTTCGGGAATGGCTTTTCCCTGGAAATTATTTCAGCAATTGATCTCAACCGCCAAAACTTCTTTCGAAGACAAGGAAATAGAATTTATGCTGCTTGAAAATGGCTACGACATTGATTATCTTGAAGATGCATACGTCTATGATGAAAAAGTACAGAATCATCAGGCTTTCGGGCGACAACGCACCCGCTGGATTTACTCTCAGATTTATTTTTTCAGGCTATACTTTATGAAATCCTTTCCTGCATTTTTCAAAAAAAACAAACGAGGTCTGGCCTTTCGTTCGTTTTCAACAGCACTGCCTCCCCGTGTAATTTTGCTTGCCGTACCTTTCCTTATGTTTATCCTTAATCTTTTCTTTCCTACTTCTCTCTGGCTTTCGCTCTGGGGAACAACCTTCCTTGCCTCCCTCCTAACCATCTTATTGTCAACGCCTAAGAAATTTTATAATATCCAAACCATTAAAGCCCTGATCTCACTTCCGCTTGCCTTTATTCTGATGCTGAAAGCCATTATCTTTTCCGGTAAGGCCAAAAAAGGATTTTTACACACGGGGCATACTGGGGCGGGGATGGATTAAAATGGACATAATTGAAATTTAGTTTAGACCAGTTTTTCACCCGGATATGATTAAACCATTCAATTTTCAATCTTCACCATGTCTTGGCTGTTACAGAACCTGAACCCCATAAGCAGCAGTATTCATCTTTCTCTCACTCTATAACATTTGTTTACTACACCTTATCATTTTCCAATCCTGAATTTTTGTAGTTTACGGTCAAATCTCTATTTTCGAACCTCTGCAAAAGCTTGAAAATCTGTTTTGATTCAAGGAAAAGATATTATAGTAACCGGTATTATTCACTGGGAATTACCTATCCGGAGTAATTGTCAGGATCTGGCATGGGAATTCTCGAAGCAAAACCGTGTTATCTATGTGTTTTATCCGCTCAATACTGCCACTAAAAATAATGAAAATGCCCGGAAAAGGCTGGAGATAAGTAAAAGTCCTGAAAAAGGGCTGGTAAAAGTAAATGACAACTTTTATCTGCTTTATACCCCGACAGTCCTGTTTTCAATTAATTGGCTACCTAAAGGATTGATTTTCAGTATTTTTAATTTTATCAATGCCTGGTTGTTTTGCCGCGACATCAAAAAAGTTTTGAAAAAACTTCACTTCAGGAATGATATTCTTTTCAACGACACTTCCATGTTTCTCGGGCTTCATCTGAAAGAGTTGCTCAGGCCGGTCTTTTATGTTTATTACATGCGCGACAACATGATGAAAGTGCCGTTTTGGGCAAAGCATGGACTGAAAACAGAGCCGAAAGTTATTGCCAAAGCAGACCTGGTTGCCTGCAACAGCGAATATTATGCAGCCTATGGACGAAAATACAACCCTCATTCCTATATGGTCGGACAAGGTTGCGATGTCAGTGCTTTTGATGAAACGAAAAATCTCATTCAGATTCCTGATGAGGCAAAGAAAATAAAAAGGCCTGTTATCGGCTATATCGGAACACTGTGGACATTAAGGCTTGAAATTGAGCTCATCGGATATATTGCCCGCTCCCACCCCGAATGGAGCATTGTATTGATTGGCCCTGAGGATGAAAAATTTCAGCAATCCATTCTGCACCAGCTTGATAATGTTTATTTTATCGGTAAAATTGACCTGAAAGATGTTCCGGCATGGGTTAAGGCTTTTGATGTGGCCATCAATCCACAGATAGTTAATGATATTACTATTGGCAATTATCCGAGAAAAATTGATGAATATCTGGCAATGGGAAAAGCCGTTGTTGCTACCAGAACTGAAGCTATGGATTATTTCCGTGAGGTAGTTTATCTGGCTGATAACAAGGAAGATTTTGTAAGATTGATTGAAAAAGCCCTTGAAGAAGATAACGATCAGTTGAGAAAAAAAAGAAAAGCAACTGGTTTCAGTCATAGCTGGGAAAACAATGTGAACGAAATATACAAGTATATCAATCTGATTTCCAAAGAAAAAGGCATAAATTTACAGCATGAAGAATAAAATTCAGAATTATCTTGAAAGCAGGTCAAAAATGAAAAAATTCTTACTTTGGCTTCTGATTTCTTCACAGGGGTCGAGGCCAAGGCTTTGGGTCAGACTGACTCTAAACAGGTTTTTTCATCAAAGAGGGGAAAAAAGCCTTGTCAAGTGCAGGGCAAGGCTTGATACGCTGCCATTTAACAAATTTATTCTTGGCCATTATTCTGTCATAGAAAGCTACACCGTGGTCAATAATGGTGTAGGCGATGTTGTTATCGGGAATAATACTTTTATCGGGATTTCCAATATTATCATCGGCCCTGTTGAAATCGGGAACAATGTGATGACTGCCCAGCATGTGGTATTGTCAGGATTGAATCATCAATATGAAGACATTACGCAACCCATACGCAATCAACCTGTTACGACAGCAAAAATCGTCATTGAAGATGATTGCTGGATAGGTGCCAATGCAGTCATCACAGCCGGTGTCAGAGTCGGAAAGCATAGTGTGGTTGCAGGCGGAAGCGTGGTAACCCGTGATGTTCCTCCGTTTTCGGTTGTTGGCGGAAATCCAGCCAGAATATTGAAAACCTACAACACCCACACTCAGAAATGGGAAAAAGCAGAGTAATGTATGATTAGCCTGAAAATCTTCTTCTGGATACTGCTTTTCATTGTCTTTTATACTTATCTGGGCTATGGATTGTTATTAATAATTCTGATTGCTTTTAAAAGAATATTTTCAAGGGAAAAATCAACAGAAAATACTGAATATGAGCCTGATGTAACATTATTCATTCCTGCTTACAACGAAGTGGATTATGTTGATGAAAAAATCAGGAACAGCCTGTCGTTAAACTATCCGAAAGAAAAACTGCATATCCTTTTTGTCGCAGACGGCTCAGATGACGGCACGTATGAAAAGCTGCTTTCTTACCCTGAAATTCAGGTGCTATATGAACCTGAGCGAAAAGGGAAGATAGAAGCCATGAACAGGGGGATGAAACACGTTAAAACACCCATTGTCATATTTTCGGATGCCAATACACAACTATCTGAAAATGCAATCAGGGAAATCGTTTTACGTTTCCGCGATGAAAAAACCGGCTGTGTAGCCGGAGAGAAACGTATTGCAAACAAAACAGGAGCAGCCGGCAGCGGTGAAGGGCTTTACTGGAAATATGAATCTTTCCTGAAAAAAATGGACGACCGCTTATATT
>JAAYUY010000135.1 GCA_012517435.1 Sphingobacteriales bacterium
AATATCTCCTCACACAACCTGAAAAAGGCAAATAAGCCAAAGAAAACCAATAACAAATCGATTAATCGGAAAATATACTCCTTATGGCCGGTCAGTTTCCAGATATTTCCTGTCAGATAATAGACCAGCGGAAACTCACTGATGGTGTGTCCCGACTTTCCCTCGTCTGCTTCCATGGAATGAACAGCAGGATTAAAAAACGAAAGATTTTCCTTGTAATAATTCATCGTGATCGACAAACCGTCACATTGCCGCCATTGATGTAGCCCCTGTGGTCTTAAAAACAATATCTGCTGAAAGTCGTAAAATAAGCTTATGATAATAAAACTCAGGATGAATATCCACTTACTTACGGCAGGGCGATAATAGTAAGACAGCAACGTGTCAGATTTATGAAGTAATTGTAAAATATTGCTGATATTACGTTTCATTTCTTACCTCAAAGCTAATGGCTGTTTATCAATTGGCATAACCACAATAAAAACTAATTATTGTTGTTACTTTTGCGTATGAATTTTTATTTTAAAAACCTGATTTTTCTGCTGATTTTAGCTATTTGGGCAGAATCTCTTTATTCTCAATCTCTCAAAATTGGTGAATGGAGATCCCACCTGAATTACTCAAAAGGAAAAAAGTGCGAGGAAGTCAAGGACAAAGTGTATTGCGTGTCTGAAAATGGCTTTTTTTATGTCAACCAGCCGGATAACAGCATTGTAGCACTTTCAAAGACTGACGGATTTTCCGACAATCTGGTTCAAACCATTGAATATGAGCCTGCTTCTGATCTTTTGATGATCGTTTATACCAATACTTTTATTGATCTCCTGAAAGGAAATGTTATAACTACCCTTCCCGATATTTACCGTAAAAGTTTTTCAGGTAAAAAGACCATCAATCATGTGGCTTTTTACAATGGGAATGCTTATATCTCCTGTAGTTTTGGAATAGTAGTGTATAACATTTCTAAAAATGAAATCAGTGAGTCTTATATTGAAATCGGTAACAATGGCTCTGTTGTCGAAGTGCTTTCTACGGCATTTCTGAACGACAGTATTTTTGCTGCCACCAGCTCTGGAATACTTGCCGCATCTTTAAAAAATCCCAATTTACTCGATTACCGTGCCTGGTCTTTTATAATCAGCCAGCCCTGCAATAAACTGGTTGAATTTCAAAATACACTTATTGCTGATTTAAACGGGAATATCTCATCTTATAAAAACGGAAAATGGACTGTTTTCATTGATTCATTGACCAATGACTGTCAAAACATGGAAGTTGCCAACGACAAACTCACTATCTGTTTCACCAAATACATTTTTTCTTATTCTTCTGATTTTTCTTTTACAAAATATGATGTAAGCGGAGCAAAGTCAGCAATATTTAGTAAACAAAACAAACTTTGGATTGCTCATCCACTTTACGGATTACTCAAATACGACAACGGGAATTATTCTTTTTTATGTCCCAACGGTCCGTATTCCGGAAATTGCTGGGATATTGAAGTGGACGGAAATATTACTTATATCGCTCCGGGAGGCCTGACTTTTACAGGTTCTGCCAGTTATAATCTGGATGGTACTTTTTATTATCAGAATGGAATCTGGCATAATAAAAATTTCACAAACGACACCAGTCTGGCCAATGTCTTCGATATTATTAAAGTTGCCGTTAATCCGATATCCAAAGAGGTTTTTTTAGGTTCATTCGGTTACGGGCTTATGCTGATGAAAAACTTTCAAATAACTGAAAAGTTTACCGATGTCAATTCTTCTTTGCAAAAAAGTCTTGAAAACACTGATAAAATCAACATCAGAGGTATCTGTTTTGATCATAAAAACCAACTTTGGGTAAGCAATTTCGGAGCACCAAAATCACTTTCGGTCAGAAAAAATGATGGCTCATGGACATCTTTTAATCTTGGAGGGGGTAAAAACCGCAATATTGGTGATTTAATTGTTGACCTTTCAGATCGAAAATGGATTTTACTCCCGCTGGATGGAGGAATACTTGTGTTTGACGAAACCCGTCAACAGGGTGATCAATACAGGATGCTCACCAAAGATGAAAATAACGGTAATTTGCCTACTGAACGAATTCATTCCATTGCTCTCGACAAAAAAGGCAGAATCTGGATAGGAAGTGAAGATGGCGTTGCAGTTTTCTACAATCCATCAGCTGTTTTTACAACTTCAGGTTCAAATGCAAGTAAAATATGGGTCAATAACGGTAGCGAATCGGGCTATCTGCTTGCTTCTGAAATAGTTACAGCCATTGCTATTGATGGGGCAAACAAAAAATGGCTGGGCAGTAAAAATGGTGTCTGGTATGTTACTGAAGACGGCTCAGAAATTATCTATCATTTCAATAAAGACAACAGCCCCCTGCCGTCCAACAATATTCGTGATATTGCTATAAATT